>JAIUMW010000129.1 GCA_022565365.1 Oceanicaulis sp. | reverse complement strand
GTCTGGGGTGCTGCGATGCGCGCGCCGGCCTGGGATGTGGATGCGCGGGCGGTCACGCCTTCGCCGCGCTGGGCGGTCATGTCTGAATAGCCCCCGGCGAACAGGCGCCAGACCCCGTCGCTTTCATAGGCCAGCGTCGCGGTCGCCGTCCGGTCAATGAAATCGCGGTCGTGGCTGACCAGAATCACGGTGCCGGCATAGTCGCTGATCAGCTCTTCAAGCAGGTCCAGCGTCTCCAGATCGAGATCATTGGTTGGCTCGTCGAGCACCAGAAGATTGGATGGCAGGGCCAGCGCGCGCGCCAGCATCAGCCGGGCCCGCTCCCCGCCTGAAAGCGCCCTGACGGGCGTGCGCGCCTGTTCGGACTGGAACAGGAAATCCTTCATGTAGGCGGCCACGTGCTTACTCACGCCGCCGACCTCAACCCGCTCGCCGCCGCCCGGCGCGATGGCTTCGGTGACGGTCCATTCCGGCTGCAGGGCGGCGCGGCTCTGGTCGAGGGCGGCGATGTCCAGATTGGCGCCCAGCCGGACCTGGCCCGTATCGGGCTTCATCTGGCCGGTGAGCATGCGGATCAGCGTGGTCTTGCCCGCGCCATTGGGACCGATCAGCGCCAGCCGGTCGCCGCGGGCGATGCGCAAGGACAAATTCTCCACGATCACGCGGTCATCAAACCGCTTGGTCAGGCCCTCCGCCTCGATCACCAGCTTGCCCGAGCGTTCAGAATCGCTCAGCGCCATGGCCGCCGCGCCCTGGGGTCCGCGCCAGTCCTTGAGCTGGGCCTTCATGGCCTGGAACTCGCCCACCCGGCGCATATTGCGGGTGCGCCGCGCCGTCACGCCATAACGCATCCAGTGCTCTTCGCGCGCGATCTGGCGCGACAGCTTGTGGCGTTCGGCCTCTTCGGCGGCGAACACCTCGTCGCGCCACGCCTCGAAATGGGCGAATCCCTTGTCCATCCGGCGGGTCACGCCGCGGTCAATCCAGACAACAGCCCGGGTCAGCGTCTCCAGAAAGCGCCGGTCGTGACTGATCAACACCAGCGCGCCGCGCCAGCTTTTCAGCTCGCCTTCCAGCCATTCAATGGCGGGCAGGTCGAGATGGTTGGTCGGCTCGTCCAGCAACAGAATGTCGGGCTGGGGCGCAAGGCATCGCGCCAGCGCCGCCCGGCGGGCCTCGCCGCCTGACAGGCTGGCGGGCGCTGCGTCCGGATCGAGGCTGAGATGCTCGCACAGATAATCAGCCCGGTAGGCGTCATCGCCATCGGTCAGCCCGGCGCGGATAAAGGCTATGACGCTGTCATGCCCGCTGAGATCGGGCTCCTGGGGCAGATAGCGCAGGGTCGAGCCGGGATGGACAAAGCGGTCGCCTGAGTCCGCCTCGATCTGGCCGGCGGCGATCTTCAGGAAGGAGGACTTGCCCGATCCGTTGCGCCCGACCAGCCCGATGCGCTCGCCGGCGCCGACAATCATGTCGGCCCCGGTCAGAAGCGGGGTCGCGCCAAAGGTCAGGCGAATGCCCGCGAGGGTCAGAAGGGGAGGAGCAGCCATGGCGCAGGTCTATGCAGGCGTGTGCGGGCCCCGGCAAGGGGCGCGCTACAGGCGCGCCTCACGCCGGGCCATGCGCGCGCGCAATTCCTCACGGGCCATGTGCAGCTGGTAGTCTTCGCCGGTCGCCCAGTCCTCGGGCGGCTGGCGGATGTCCTCATATTCGAAGGGCGGATCGCTCTCTTCAACCTCGTTGGCCAGCGCATTGCGCAAATCCGCCTCGCCCGACAGGATGCGGGTTTCCGGCGTGATCTGGCGCGGCGCCACCAGAATATCGGGGATCACGCCCTGGCCCTGGATCGAGCGCCCGGCCGGGGTGTAATAGCGCGCTGTGGTCAGGCGCAGCGCGCCATCGCGGCCGCCGCGCAGCGGCACCACCGTTTGCATCGATCCCTTGCCGAAGCTGGGCAGGCCGATGACCGTCGCGCGCTGGCGGTCCTGCAGGGCGCCAGCCACGATTTCAGATGCGCTGGCCGAGCCGGCATTGACCATAACAACGATCGGCGCCCCGGCCAGCATATCGCCCGCTTCAGCGTTGTAGCGCCTTGTGTCGCGCGGATCGCGCCCACGGGTGGAGACCACTTCGCCGCGATCCAGAAACAGGCCGGAGACGCTGACCGACTGTTCCAGCAGGCCGCCCGGATTGGAGCGTACGTCCAGGATCAGGCCCGGCAGCGGTCCGCCTTGCGCGTTGGTCATGTCGCGCAGGGCGGCGGTCACGCGCTCGGTGGTGTTCTCGTTGAACGTGGTGATGCGCAAGTAAGGCACGTCTTCGTCCATATTATAGATCACCGAGCGCATCTCGACGGCGGCGCGCACAACGGTGACCTCGAAAGGTTCCTGGCCCTCGCGCCCGATCATCAAGGTCACCGGCTCGCCCGCCGGGCCGCGAATGCGGTCCACCGCTGCGTCCATGCCGGCGCCGACCATGTTCTCGCCGTCCACCGCCAGGATCACGTCATTGGCTTCCAGCCCCGCAGCCTCACCGGGCGTGCCGGCCATGGGCGAGACGATGGTCACCATGTCATTGCGGAACGTCACCTCGATGCCGATGCCGAAATATTCCCCGCGCGTGGTGGTCTGCATGTCCTGAAACGCTTCAGGCGGCAGATAGCGCGAATGGGGGTCCAGCGAGCCGAGCATGCCGTTGATGGCCGCCTCGATCAGCGCCGCCTTGTCGGTCTCCACCACGAAATCGGCTTCGACCCGGCTGAGCACGTCGCCGAACAGCTCCAGCTGGCGGAAGGTCTCGGCGCGCTGGCGGTCGGGCGTCTCCTGGGACATGCCCAGCGTGGCCGCGCCAATGCCGAACAGAACGGCGGAAGCGATGATCATGAGGCGCATGCGTGTCGTCCTTGCTCGGCGTCGTCAGGGTATCGTGCAGTCAGGCCGCAGACTCAGCCCCTGCGAAACTCGGGCCGAAGCCATTGTTCCGGGTCCACGGCGTCGTCCGTGCTCCGTCTGATCTCAAGATAGAGCATCGGGGCCGGATTGGCACGCTCGCTCATGAGTCCGACCGGCTCGCCAGTCAGCAGCGACTGTCCCTCCGTCGCATAGATCAACGCAAGCCCGCCTAACACAATCGTGTAGCCGTCGGGCGTGTTGATCATCACCACGCCGTCAAACCCCTGAAAGGGTCCGGCATAGACCGTGACCCCGTCAAAGGGCGCGGTGACCGTGGCGCGCGAGGCCGCCTCGAACCAGATGCCGTCGCGCCGGGCGCCGTCAGGGCCGGGCTGGCCGGCGCGGATGGCCAGGCGTCCATTGACCGGCGGGCGCAGGGCGCCGCGCGCGTCGGCCAGGCGCAGGGTCTCGATCGGGCCGGCCAGCGGGCGCGCATCGACCAGGCCGGTGTTGGCCCCGGATGACCCGCTGCGCACGGCGGTTTCAGCCTCGGCCAGCAGGGCGCCCAGATCGGCGTCGCGGGTCTCGCGTGGTTCGCCAGCCGGTACATCCGGCGCCGGCGGGTCGGGACGCAGGCGCGGAACCGGGGCGGAATCGGCCAGCCGGGCCGGGTCTGGCATGGGTTCCGGGGCCGGATCTGGGCGCGGCGCCAGGCGCGGCTCGGCTGCAGCGAAGCGGCGGATATCCGCCAACAGATCGCGCAGCGAGCCGGCTTCGCGGGCAATGCGCGCGGCCCGGGTGGACAGATCATCGGCTTCAGCGCGCAGGCGGCGCTCGGCGTCACGGCGCTGGGCGATCAGGGCGTCCACCTCGGCGCGGGTCTGCGACAGCGCCTCGCGGGCTTCACCCACCGTCTCGGCCTGCACCGACAGGCGGCGTTCCAGTGTCTCAATTTCGGCCAGACGGGTGCGCACCGCCGTGGCGCGCGCTTCCAGCTGGGGCGCCAGCGCGGCCAGGAGGCCGGCGGCGCGCGCGGCCTCGGCGGCGTCGTCCGGCGTCACGGCGAGGGCGGGCGGATCGGCCATGGCGATGCGCTGCAGGGCGGCCAGCACGCGCGCCAGCCCGGTGCGGTCTTCAGTCAGGCGCGCGCCCAGCTCAGCACGTTCAGCTTCAAGCATCTCCAGTGCGCGCACGGCGGCCTCCGCCTCGCCCTCGCGGGCGCGCACGTCTTCACCGGCGGCGGCGAGGCGCCGTTGTAACAGGGCGATCTCGGCGCTGGCGGCTTCCGCTTCCAGGCGCCGGGCTTCGGCCTCTTCGCGCAGGGCTTCGGCCTCGCTGTCCAGCGCCTCCACCTGATCGGGATCAGGCACCGGCGCAGGCTGCGCCTGGGCGAGAAGGGCGGCGAGGATGAGGGCGTTCAGCATCATCCCTCCCGGTGATAGGGCGCGCCGGCGATCAGGGACGCGGCGCGGTAAAGCTGTTCGGCCAGCATGACGCGCACCCGCTTGTGGGGCCAGGTCGCCGTGCCGTAGCTGATCAGCTGGACGCCGGGGGGCAACAGGGCGCGCTCATGCCCGTCCGCCCCGCCGATCAGGAACACGGCCGAGCGCACGCCGTCGTCGCGGGCGCGGGCCAGACGATCTGCGAAGTCCATGGAGCTGACGGTGCGGCCCGTCTCATCCAGCGCCATGACCAGCGCGCCCGGCTCCAGCCCGTCGAGCAAGGCGGTGGTCTCGGCCGCCTTGTCCTTCAGGCGGCGCGGATCAATCTCGAAATCGGTAAAGGGGCCGAGGCCGCTGGGGCGTCCTGCAGCGGTGGCGCGTGCGAGATAATCGTCGACCATCCCGCGTTCAGGGCCGGCTTTCAGCCGGCCTACAGCCCGGATTTCCGCACGCATGGCCGCGCTCCGCGCGTCAGACGCCGCCGGGTCAGGCCGTGCCGCCCGGCGCCGCCGACCACATCTTCTCCAGATCGTAGAAGGCGCGCACTTCGGGGCGGAACACGTGGACGATGACGTCGCCGGCGTCGATCAGCACCCAGTCCGCGCTTTTCAGCCCTTCAGCCCGCACCCCGTCCACGCCCGCCTCTTTCAGCTTGCGCAACAGGTGATCGGAGATCGCGCCCACGTGCCGGTTGGACCGGCCCGAGGCGATAATCACGATGTCGGTGACGGAAGATTTGCCCTGAAGATCGATGGCGACGATGTCTTCGGCCTTGTCGTCCTCAAGCGCGGCGATGACGAGCGCTTCAAGCGCCTGGGGTCCGTGCGCGTCTATGGCCGCAGGGCCGTCCGGCGCGCGGTGTTGCAGGTCAGTGGACAGAGTCCTTACTCCCATGGCTGGCACGCCCGGCCAGGTCCGGGCAGAACATACCGTATCACGCTTCGCCCGGGCATTCGAGCCAGTGTATGGAGAAGGGCTGCTGGCGCGCCTGCCAGGCGTGCACCGGCGCCAGACCGGCCGAGCGGGCGAGATCGCGGAAGGTGTCCAGCGTGAATTTGTGCGAGTTTTCTGTATGGATCGTCTCGCTTTCACGCAGTACAAATTCGCGCCCGCAGACGGTGAAATGTTGGTCGCGCACCGCCTGGAGATACATCTCCATGCGTGAGCGGTAGGGGTTCCAGAAGGCCCGGTAGCGCAGGCCCTCCGGGTTCAGCGTGCCGTCCAGCTCGGTATTGATGCGGCTCACCAGATTGAAGTTGAAGTCCGCCGTGGCGCCCTCGGCATCATCATAGGCCGCTTCCAGAACGCTGGCCTCCTTGCGCAGATCAGCCCCGACCAGCAGCGCATCGCCCGGCCGTAGCCAGCCGGCGAGCGTCTGCAACAGCGCGCGCGCATCGATCAGCTCGAAATTGCCGATGGTGGAGCCGGGAAAAAACACGATCCGGCGGCCCGGCGGCAGGGGCAGGGCGGACAGATCGATGGGCCGGGTGAAGTCATGGCACACCGCCCCGATCACCATGTCGGGATGATCGCTGGCGATGTCGGCGCAGGCGGCCTTCACATGATCGCCGGAGATATCCATGCCGACATAGGACGCAGGCGCATCCAGCGCATCGATCAGCTTGCGCACCTTCACGCTGGAGCCCGCGCCCGGCTCCAGCACCACGGCGCCGGGTCCGGCCAGAGCGCGCCGCTCCGGACCGATGGCGTCCAGCAGGGCAAGCTCGGTGCGGGTGGGATAGTATTCAGGCGCGCGGGTGATCCGGTCGAAAATGCGCGACCCTTCCGGGTCGTAGAAATACTTGGCCGGAATGGCTTTTTGAGGCTTCGCCAGGCCCGCCAGAACATCGGCGCGGAAATCACCGGCCGGCGGGCGCAAATCTTCAAAGAAGGCGAGCCCAGGGGCGCCGGGGAGGGGAGGGGTCGAGGTCATGGCGCCCGCGTGGTTGCTGCAAGGTCAGCCGCGCATCAGGCGCGATGCGTGGGGATGTAAGGGCTCGGTCAGATAAGTCCAGCCGGGCGCGCCCCTGTTCACAAGCGTATGCGCCTGGCTTTCAGGGGTCCGGGCCCGGGTCAGTGACCGCGCCGCCGGGCTGAACCGCGCGGCGAGCCCGGCGCCGGGCCGGGCGATCACCGCCAGCGGCGTGCGCGCCGTGATCTCCCGCCAGGCTTTCCAGCGGTGCAGCTCGGCCAGACCGTCCGCGCCCATGATCCAGACAAAGCGTACGCCGCGATGGCGCGCCTGCAGAAAGGCGATGACATCTACGCTGCGATGGCTGGGAAGGCGGGTTTCCAGCGCGCTGATGACATGGCGGGGCCCGGGCGCCAGCGCCCGCACGGCCTCCAGACGCCGGGCCAGTGGCGCTGGCGGGTTGTCCTTGAACGGATTGCCCGGGCTGACCAGCCACCAGACCCGGTCCAGCTGCAGGCGTTTGAGCGCCGTGCTGGCGACGTGCGCATGGCCGTCATGGGGCGGATCAAACGTGCCGCCATACAGGCCCACCCTCATACCGGGGGCGAGCAGTTCGCTTTTCAGCGCGGCCATGACCCGCGTACCTGACCTGTGCCGCGCACGATGTACTTGCCGGTGGTCAGCTGGGCTGCGCCGACCGGGCCGCGCGCATGCAGGCGGCCGGTGGCGATGCCGATCTCGCCGCCATAACCGAACTCGGCCCCGTCGGAAAATCCGGTCGCCGCATTATGCAGCGCCACTGACGAATCCACCTGACCCAGGAAGCGCGCCGCCGCGGCGTCATCCTCGGTGATGATGGCGTCGGTATGGCCCGACCCGTGGGCGGCGATATGGTCCAGCGCGCCGTCCATGCCGTCGACCACGCGCACCGACAAAATAGCGTCGAGATATTCGGTGTCCCAGTCCGCATCGGTCGCGGTCTCCATGCCGGGGACCAGCTTGCGGGCGGCATCGTCGCCGCGCAGGGCGCAGCCCGTCCCGGCCAGAGCCCCGGCGATGACCGGCAGCAGGTCCGGCGCGCAATCAGCGTCGATCAGCAGGGTCTCGGCGGCGTTGCACACGCCGGTTCGCCGCATCTTGGAATCCAGCGTAATGCGCAGCGCCTTGTCGGGATCGGCGCCCGCATGGACATAGACATGGCATACTCCGTCGAGATGGCTCAGCACCGGCACGCGGGCATGCTCACGCACATGGGCGACCAGGCTCTTTCCGCCGCGCGGGATGACCAGATCGCACCCGTCCTCATCCAGGCTCAGCATCGCCGTCACCCAGGCGCGATCAGAATCCGGCGGGGTCTGGACGGCGTCTTCGGGCAGGCCCGCCGCGCGCAGGCCCGCGCGCATGGCTTCGACCAGCGCCGCGCTTGTGCCGGTGGTTTCAGAGCCGCCGCGCAGGATGACCGCATTGCCGGCGCGCACGCACAGCGCGGCAGCATCAGCGGTGACATTGGGCCGGCTTTCGAAAATCACCCCGATCAGGCCGATGGGAACCGATACTTCTGAAATCTCCAGCCCGGTGGGCCGGGTCCAGCGCCGCCGCTCGCCGCCCACCGGGTCGGGCAGCTCGGCCACCGCCTCAACACCGGCGGCGATGCCCTCCAGCCGCTCTGCGTCCAGTGTCAGGCGATCAAGAAAGGCGCCGGTCTGGCCGCGCGCGCGGGCGGCCTCGGTCTCGGTGGCATTGACGTCCAGGATGGCTTTGGCGCGGGTGCGGATCTCGGCGGCGGCGGCGCGCAGGGCGGCGCTGCGGGCGTCGGGGCCGGCGGCTTCCAGCACGCGCCGGGCGGCGCGTCCGTTCGCGGCCAGAACGGCAAAGCGGTCAAGATGGGTCAATGGGTTTCCTCACTATCCAGTACAATATCGCCGGCATGGACGAGCGCGGCCCCGCGGCGATAGCCCAGGGTCGTCTCCACGGCCTTGGAGCGCAGCCCGGCGATGCGCCGCGCCTCCTCTCCATTATAGCCGGCGATCCCGGTGGCGAAGCCGCGCCCTTCCGCGTCGGCGATGCGAACGGTGTCGCCGCGCCGGAACACGCCCTCCACCCGGGTCACGCCGGCGGGCAGAAGGCTGCGTCCCGAAATGATGGCGCGGCAGGCGCCGGCATCAAGGTGCAGCGTGCCGCTGGGCGACAGGGCGCCCTGGATCCAGGCGCGCCTGGCGGTTTCGGGCGAGCCGTGGGCGGCGAACCAGGTGGCGCGCGCACCCTCACGCAGGGTTTCCAGAGGACGCGGCGGCGCGCCCGACGTGATCACCACCTCACAGCCCGCCGACATGGCGATGCGGGCTGCCGATATCTTGCTGGCCATGCCGCCTGTCCCGGCGCCGGGACGCGCGGGGCC
>JAIUMW010000128.1 GCA_022565365.1 Oceanicaulis sp. | reverse complement strand
CGTTCCAGTTTGAAGGTTCGCGCCGCATGCGGCTGGCCGAGGAAGGCATTGAGCGCCTGCAACAGCACGTCGACACGCTGATCATCATTCCCAACCAGAACCTGTTCCGCATCGCGACGGAGAAGACCACCTTCGCCGAGGCGTTCTCGCTGGCTGACCAGGTATTGCATTCGGGCGTGCGCGGCATCACCGATCTGATGGTCATGCCCGGCCTGATCAATCTGGACTTCGCCGACGTGCGCACCGTGATGAACGAGATGGGCAAGGCGATGATGGGCACCGGCGAAGCCACCGGCGACAAGCGCGCCATCGAGGCGGCCAACAACGCCATCAATAATCCGCTGCTCGACGACGTGTCGATGAAGGGCGCCAAGGGCGTGCTGATCAACATCACCGGCGGCATGGACATGACGCTGTATGAAGTCGACGAAGCGGCCAACCGCATCCGCGATGAAGTTGACGAGGACGCCAACATCATCGTCGGCTCCACCTTTGACGAGGCGCTGGAAGGCATTATCCGCGTTTCCGTGGTCGCCACCGGCATTGACGGCGAAGCCCTGCAGGCCGCCGATCCGCGCCGCCGCGCCGCCGCCGAAGTGACGCCCGCATGGAAGGGCCGCGAGACCCGCCCCCAGCGCCAGGTCGAGCCGCTGGTGCGCCGCACGGCTGACGCCGTGGCGGTGAACGAAACCCCGCGCGCCGCCTCTGCGCCGCCCACCGCTCACGCCCCGGCCGCCGCCGCCAGCTATGACCAGGCAGCGGACATCACCGGCCAGGACGTTCAGGATCACTACAACGAAGCCGCGGTCTGGGATGAAACCCCCGAGGCGTCCGGCGACAAGCCGGCGGTGGTTCAGGCCCAGGAACGTCTGGCGCGCGACATCAACACCCCGCGCCAGACCGCCCCGGCCCCCGCACCCGCTGCTGAGACCGAAGCGCCGCGCGGCCTGCGTTCGCTGTTTGGCCGCCGCGCCAAGTCGGCCCCGGCGCCGGTCAAGCGCGATCCGCTGAGCTCGCGCCCGGCCGAAGCCCAGCCCTCGCACGCGCCCGCCCCGCGCCCGGCCGCCCACACGGTGCGCCAGGTCCAGCCGGCCCCGGCCCCGCGCGGTGATCTGTTTGGCGAAACCCTGGATGAGGGCGAGCTGGAAATTCCGGCATTCCTGCGCCGCCAGGCCAACTAGACAGGCGAGCAGCCCGAATTTCGGCCTGCTTCGTCACCTGGCCACGATTGATCAAGCCCCGCGCCCCGGCGCGGGGTTTTTTCGTGCGCGTCGCCGCCAGATCAGCACGTGTACCACTCCAACGTGTTTAATTTGAATGCTCGCTTTTTGATTGTTACTTTCAAAACGATGTGGCTATCTCTCTACGGTTGCGCTTCTGCAATCAAAAATGAGGAGACTGCCCCATGGCTGACATTCCTTCCTTTGACCCAAAGCTCATCCAGAACGCGCTGGATGCTGTGGCCAGAACTCATGATGAGCGCACTTCTGATACAGGGAAGCTATCGTTCACAAACTCGGAGATCACCATCTCTGGCGGTTGCGTCAGTGTGACCATCAAGGATGGCAAAATCTGCGTGAACCTGCCGCTGGGCCTTGGACGGCATTGCGTTTCCCTCCCGGTCCATTTCCCGGACGGCACGGCGGCCAGGGCCTGCATCAAGATCTGCACGAAGTTCAAGATACCGACCGGCTGCCGGCTCACGGTCAGCGTAGCTGGCGAGGAAGTGTATGCCGAAACCTTCGGCAAGTGCTGAGCCGGATATGACCGCGTAGTGTCAGGCGGTTGCGTTTTGAAGCGCCGCGCTTTGGCGCAACAGGCTGCCGGGCTCTCGCCCGGCGGCCTGTTCGCAGGCACACAATCCGGCCTCAACGCGAACCCGTCCCAATCTGCGTAACATGGTGCAACACTCGTTTAATTGCTGTGATGCAGCAGACCTGTAGTGTGTCATCACCATGAGGGGTGTTGCACGCCGATGTTTCACGCGTGGGGGCGCGTGCGGCGTGCAGTACAAGACAGACCGGGCTGATGACATGATGGAACGCACCACACTGGCCGCTGCGGCCGTTTGCGCAGGCATAGGCCTGCATACCGGCGCCCGTGTGCGCATGGTGATGAAGCCGGCTGCGGTGGGCTCGGGCATCGTGTTTGACCGCACTGATCTCAGCCTCGACGACACCCGCATTCCGGCCCGGCGCGAATATGTGCGCTCAACCGATCTGGGCACCACGCTGATCAACGAATCCGGCGCCTCGGTGGCGACGGTGGAGCACCTCATGGCCGCCCTGGCGGGGCTGGGCGTGGATGATGTGCTGATCGAGCTCGACGGGCCCGAAGCGCCCGCCATGGACGGCTCGGCCGCGCCCTTTGTGGAGCTGATGCTGCATGCGGGCCTGAAAACCTGCGCCGCGCCGCGCCGCGCCATCCAGGTGCTGCGCCCGGTATCAGTCAGTGACGGCGCGCGTCAGGCCGAGTTTCTGCCCGCGCTCAAACAAACCATCGATATCGAGATTGATTTCACCGACGCCGCCATTGGCCGTCAGGCGTTTGCGTTTGAAGTCACGCGCGAAAACTTCCGCACCCTGGTGGCGCCTGCGCGCACCTTCGGTTTCCGCCGTGATCTGGGCGCGCTCTTGAGCGCCGGGCTCGCGCGCGGCAGCTCGCTGGACAATTCGGTAGTGCTGGCCGAGGACGGCGTTGAGAATCCCGAAGGCCTGCGCTTCGCCGACGAGTTCGTGCGACACAAGGCGCTGGACGTGTTGGGCGATTTGTATCTGGCTGGCGCCCCGATCCTGGGCCTGTACCGCGCCACCCGGCCCGGCCATGGCCTGAACGCCAAGGCGCTGGGCTCGCTTCTGGCCGATACCGGCGCCTGGCGCTGGGTCAATCTGCGCGAGGCCGATGACGGCGAAGTCTGGCGCGCGCAAGGCTGAGCTGAGCCATGCGGGCTTAAGCCAGACTGCGCGCCAGCGCCCGGCGCAACACCCAGACCCGGCAGGCGCTGGACAAAGGCGCGTCAGGATCATCCTGCGCCCGGTCCGCGTCAATCCGCGCAATAAGTCGGGCCAGCGGCGCGCCCTCGGCCCTGGCCGCCGCATCCAGCTCGCGCCAGAAATCCTCTTCCAGCGCCAGCGATGTCGCGTGACCGGCCAGCGTAATGGACCGCTTGCGCAACATTATTCACCGTCTCCGTCATTGGCTTTCGGACCGGCGCCCTGCCCGCCCGCCTCGCGCTCACCTGCGCGCCGGTGCGCCTCGATCCGGCGCGCCGTCTGATCCTGACGCGCCTGTTCCAGATCGCGGATAGCCTTGGGCGTGCCGTGCACGACGCGGTTGATCTCGGCTTCGCGCGCCTTGCCGGCGCGGGCTTTCGCCTTGCGGTGCTGGCGCAGATTGACCGGCTTGGTCATGACGGGGCTCGTCTCAACAGCCAACAGCCGCGCGCACACAGATTAGCCGGGGAACCGGGGCGGGTCCAAAGGAGTGGACGGCGGCCGCTTGATTGGAACAACCTGCCCCTACCCCCTCGCCTTCGGCGCCGCCGCGCGCACGCCCTCATCCACATGAGTTTCGAATTTCTCGAAATTGGCCACGAACATGTCGGCGAGCTTGCGGGCCTGGGCGTCATAGTCGGACGGATTGGCCCAGGTCTGGCGCGGGTCGAGGAGTTTGGGGTCGACGCCGGGCACGCTGACCGGCACGGCGAAGCCGAACACCGGATCAATGCGCATCTGCGCTTCGGCCAGCGAGCCGTCGAGCGCGGCGTTGAGGAGCGCGCGCGTCACCTTGATCGGCATGCGCTCGCCCGCCCCGTAGGGCCCGCCCGTCCAGCCGGTATTGACCAGCCAGCAATTGACCCCGGGCTGCGCGATCAGGTCTTTCAGGAGCGCGCCGTACTCGGCCGGATGGCGCGGCATGAAGGGGGCGCCAAAACAGGTGGAGAAGGTGGCGCTGGGTTCGGTGACGCCCTTTTCGGTGCCCGCCACTTTCGCCGTATAGCCCGACAGGAAGTGATACATCGCCATGGACGGCGTCAGCCGCGCGATGGGCGGCATCACGCCGAACGCATCGCACGTCAGCATGACGATATTGCGCGGATGGCCGCACACATTCTTGTCGCAGGCATTGGGGATGTAGTGCAGCGGATAGGCGCCGCGCGAGTTTTCCGCCAGTGACGCATCGTCGAGATCAAGGTCGCGCGTGACCGGGTCCATCACCACGTTTTCCAGCACCGTGCCCCACATGCGGGTGGTGGCGTGGATTTGCGGTTCGGCCTCGGCCGACAGGCGGATCATCTTGGCGTAGCAGCCACCCTCGAAATTGAACAATCCATCGGGCGACCAGCCATGCTCGTCATCGCCGATCAGGACGCGCTTGGGATCAGCTGACAGCGTGGTCTTGCCGGTGCCTGACAGGCCGAAGAACACAGCCGCGTCCCCCGCCTCGCCCACATTGACCGAGCAATGCATCGGCATGATGCGCTTTTCGGGCAGGAGATAGTTGAGGATGGTGAAGACCGATTTCTTGGTCTCTCCGGCGTAGGACGTGCCGCCAATGACCACCAGGCGCTCGGCGAAATTGACCGCGATCGCGGTCTTGGACCGCACGCCATGGCGCGCCGGGTCCGCCTCGAAGCTCGGCAGATTGACGATGGTGAAGCCGGCTTCAAACCCGGCGAGCTCGCCGAGGTCCGGCCGGCGCAGCAAATGGCGGATGAACAGGCCGTGCCAGGCCAGCTCTGTGACCACGCGCACTGGCAGGCGATGGGCCGGATCGGCGCCGCCAAACAGCTCGTGCACGAACAATTCGCGCCCGGCCATGTGGGCGCGCACATCATCCCACAGCGCCTTGAAATGCGCCGGGCTCATGGATTCGTTGAAATCCCACCAGACTGTGTTCTCGGTCGTCGCGTCGCGCACAGTGAACTTGTCGCGCGCCGAACGGCCGGTGTGCTGGCCGGTTTCGACCACCAGCGCGCCGCCCTTGGCCACGCGCCCCTCGCCGCGGCGCACCGCTTCTTCGTAGAGCGCCTCTTCGGTCCAGTTGTAGTGAAGATGCGCGCCGCTCACGCCGAGATCGCGCAGATCACGGGCCGTTATCTGGCCGTCAGCCATGGTGTCCCCCCATATCGGGTTTTGTGTCAGCCGCCCGTCTGTCGAGGCGATCCAAGGCTGGTTTGTAGCCCCCGCCGCGGCAAAAATCACCCCTTCGCGCGCCCGCCGCCTGCGCCATTTGCACACGGGCCTGCGTGGGCTAGCGTAAGTGCAGACAATACAAGAGGGGTTGAACCATGGCACTGGCAGGATTGATCGCGGCGGGGGCACTGGCCCTGACACCCGGCGCAAGCGCGGAGGCAGGCATGCTGGATGAAGAGGCGGCGCAGCGGTTTGCGGCATTGGCGCTTGATTGCGTGCACCGCGAATATCCCAACAAGATCGCCCATGTGATGGTCTCGGACGAAGACGCGCGGCCGCCGCGCGAGCTGACCCCCATCTTCTACGGCTGTTTTGACTGGCACTCGGCAGTGCACGGCCACTGGCTGCTGGCGCGGCTCGCCCGCCTGTTCCCCGACGCGCCGTTCGCCGGGGACGCCCGCGCGGCGCTGGCGCAGAGCTTTACTGAAGCGAACATGGCCGGCGAGCTCGCCTATTTCGACGGCGAGGGCCGCGCCTCGTTCGAGCGGCCCTATGGCCTGGCCTGGTATCTCCAGCTCACCGCCGAGCTGCGCGCCTGGGACGACCCGCAGGCGCGCGAATGGGCGCAGGTTCTGGCCCCGCTAGAGGATGTGATAGAGGATCGTTTCCTCACCTGGCTGCCCAACCTCGTCTATCCCGTGCGCTCGGGCACCCATAACCAGACCGCGTTCGGCTTCGCCCTGACGCTCGACTGGGCGCGTGAAGCGGGGCGCGAGGAACTGGCGGACATGCTCGCCGCCAAATCGCGCACCTTTCATCTCGAAGACCGGGCCTGCCCGCTGCATTACGAGCCGTCGGGGACCGATTTCCTGTCGCCCTGCCTGATGACGGCCGATCTGATGCGCCGGGTGATCCCGGCGGCGGACTATCCCGCCTGGCTGTCGGCCTATTTGCCGGGCATCCCTGAGGACGGCTCGGCGGACTGGCTGGCGCCGGGCGTGGTGCTGGACCCGTCAGACGGCCATCTGGTCCATCTCGACGGGGTCAATCTGTCGCGCGCCTGGAATCTGCAAGGCATCGCCGCCAGCCTGCCCGAAGGCGATGCGCGCATCGCGTCGCTGAACGCCGCCGAGGCGGTGCATACTGAGGCCGGCGTCGCGGCGGTGTCGGAAGAGCATTACGAGGGCAGCCACTGGCTGGCGAGCTTTGCGGTGTATCTGGTCAGCGGCAAGGCGCGCGAGGCGCACACGCCGTAAACGCTCAAAGCCCCGTGCGCGCCTGGATCGCGGCGGTGACGCGCGCGTGCAGGGCGTGAGGGGCCAGCGCCGCGTCGAGTTCTGCCTGATCGCGCGCGGTCTCTATCGCCTCCAGCCTCATGTCACGCCAGAGCTTCAAAAGGAAGCCGCCATGATCGTCCGGCGCCCACTCATGGCGCGCCTGCGGCGAGGCGAGGCTCGCCAGCAGGGCCTTGTCTGACGGATCAGGTTTTACGGCCGGGGCGCCGGGATGGGCGGCGAGATGCGCGGCGATGGATTGCAGCGCGCCCGCCCGGTCATCGCCCCAGCGCTCAACGCGGACACTTGGCGCCAGCGCGGGCAGCCGGTCGAGGTGGGCGCTCAAGGGATCGCGGTCCATGGCGCCGATAAGCGTGGGCACGCGCACCCGGTCCGGCCCGTCCTCGCCTTTCGCCTTGAACGCGGCGCGGTAGGGAGCGGGATAGTGCTCATGGGCCGTCAGCCAGTCGCGCAGGCGGCGCAGGCGCGTCTCCATGGGCGTGGCGGGCAGCGCCATGCGGCCATCCAGCCGGGCATGGTGCCAGGGAAAGAAGATCAATTGCTCTTCCAGCCGCGCCCAGATGCGCGCCAGGTGCGAGCCGTCCGCGGCGGGCGGGAAAGTCACGCAGTAATGCGCCAGCAGGTCGGCCCGCTCCTCCGACGTCCACACCGCCAGCCCGTCCAGCGCCAGCGCGGCGACCCGCTCCGGCGCCAGCAGAGCCGCGGCCATCGCCGTGCCCGCCCCGGTATGAAACCCGTAAAGCCCGGCGCGCGCCACGCCCATGGCGTCCATGAAGGCGATCAGATGGCGCGCATAATCGGCCCGGTCCGGATCGGCCTGGTCCAGCGGCTGCGACAGGCCGTTGCCCGGCGTGTCAGGCGCGATGACGCTCATCCGCTCAGACAGAACCCGCGCCACTTCATGCACCGCGCTGGCGCTTTCCGGCGAGCCGTGGAGGAGGATCGCCGCCGGCGCGCCCGGCGGCCCGGACCGCCGGTAATGCACCGCCCGCCCCTGCACGATCACCGCGCCGCGCCGGCCCCAGGCGTGCGTTTGCCCGCTCATAGCGCGATCAGCGCCTTGCCGCGATTGCGCCCGGCCATCAGGCGCTCGAACACCGCTGGCGCTTCGGCGAGGCCGTCTGCAATATCCTCGGCGATGACCAGCCGCCCGGCTTCGGCCAGAGGCTGGCACTCGGCCAGGAACTCATCCCACCGGTCGTAGAAATCATAGACCACCAGCCCGTGCAGGCTCGCCCGCTTGCCGATGATCAGGCCGAAGGGGATTCCCGGCGCGGGCGCGTCGCTGTGATAATGCGCCGCCAGCCCGCACAGCACGGCGCGGCCATAGGGTTTCATATGGGTCAGGGCCAGGGTCAGGATCTCGCTCGACACGTTTTCAAAATGCACGCTGATCCCGCCAGCCGCCGCCTCGGCCAGCGCGTCGCGCCAGCCTTCGGCGCGGTAGTCAATGCAGGCGTCAAAGCCATAACTCTCGCGCACCAGCGCGCTTTTCTCCGCCCCGCCCGCTATGCCGATCACTTTCGCTGCGCCGCGCGCCCGGGCGATCTGGCCCGCCGCGCCGCCCACCGCGCCCGCCGCCGCGTCGATCAGGACAACATCACCGTCCGTCACCTTGGCCAGCTGCGTCATCCCCGCCCAGGCTGTCAGGCCCGGCATTCCGAGGGCGGAGAGGAAGACCGACGCCGACAGAGCGCCCGGCGCGATCACCCTGACATCACCTTCCAGCGCGGGGGCGTAGTCGCGCCAGCCCGCGCCCATCATGTGCACCATCGCACCTTCAGGGATCGCGCAGCGGCTCTCCTCCACCGCGCCCACGCCATGGCCGGGGATCGCCTCGCGCAGCGGTTCGGGCGCCGCCTCGCCCATATGCCGCCCGCGCAGACGCGCGCCCACATACGGGTCCATGGACACATGGCTCAGCCGCACCAGAACGCCGCCTTCAGGGCATTCAGGGCGCGCTGTCTCGACCAGGGCGAAATCCCCCGCCTGCGGCGTGTGATCGAGCGGCGCGCGAAGCACGGCTTGCTGCATGGTGGTGCTCATGGAGGCGGTCCTGACGGGCTGGCTGAATTTGTCCGGACTATTTATCGCGGATCAAGCGCGCCGCGCCAAGGTGAGGGTTCATTGGGGGGCGAGGAAAGGTACCCAGTCGCCTCTCAATTTGCGTTTCCCCGGCGAAAGCCGGGGCCCAGCAATAACCGTTGGTCTGGACCCCCGCGTTAGGCGGGGGACCGCGAGAGAGGGGGGCCAGGGCAAGGGGCGTGGTTT
>JAIUMW010000127.1 GCA_022565365.1 Oceanicaulis sp. | reverse complement strand
CGGTCTCGGCGAGCTTGGGGATGGAGCGGTCCATCACCGTCACGTCAGCGCGCAGGCCCAGGGCCATTTCCGCCGCATGGCTGCCCGACACGCCCGCGCCCAGGATCACCACCTTGCCCGATGTGACGCCCGGCACGCCGCCCAGCAGCACGCCGCGCCCGCCATTGGATTTCTGCAGCGCCGCCGCGCTGACCTGCACGCTCATGCGGCCTGCGACTTCCGACATGGGGCGCAGCAAGGGCAGGCGCCCCTGCGCGTCGGTGACGGTCTCATACGCAATGGCGATGCAGCCCGATTTGCGCAGGCCCTCGGCCTGTTTGGGATCGGGCGCAAGGTGCAGATAGGTGAACAGGACGTGGCCCGGTGTGAGCATCGCGGTCTCGGACGGCTGGGGCTCCTTGACCTTCACGATCAGCTCGCCCGCCTCGAACACGGATTTGGCGTCGGGCAGCATCTGAGCGCCGGCGGCTTCATACTCGGCGTCGGTGAAGCCTGCGCCCAGCCCGGCGCCGGCCTGGACGAACACGTCATGGCCGTGGGCGGCCAGCTCGCGCGCGCCATTGGGTGTGAGGCCGACGCGGTATTCGTGAACCTTGATCTCGCTGGGGACGCCAATACGCATGAACCTGCCTCCGGTGGGCCGCGCGCGTCTGATTTAACGGCCGGCGCTCTGGTGTGAAATTGCGCAGAAAATAGCGCTCGCGCGCCACATGCTGCAAGTGAAACCGTGTTGCTCGAAGAAACTTGCGTTTCAAAGCGAATTAGCGATCAATACGCCTCTTGATCCGCGTCCGGACAGCCCGGCGCGGCAGATGATTGCGGGGATGGATGGCGATGCGATTTGACGCGGTGGACCAGACACTGCTCGAAACCCTCCAGCGCGAGGGGCGCATCTCCAACGCCGATCTGGCCGAGCGGGCCGGACTGTCGGCTTCGGCCTGCCACCGGCGGGTGAAGGCGCTGGAGGCGGCGGGCGTCATCGAGGGCTATGTGGCGATCCTCAACGCCGACGCCGTGGGGCGCGGCCTGACCGTGATCGTGCTGGTGACGCTGGAAAACCAGAAGCGCGAGACGCTGGAGCGTTTCGAGCGCGCCGTCGCCGAGGTGGCCGAGGTGATGGAGTGTTATCTCACCACCGGCGCGGAGGATTACCTCTTGCGCCTGATGGTGCGTGATGCGCGCGATTATGAGCGGGTGCACCGCGAACGCCTGTCGGGCCTGCCCGGCGTGGCGCGGCTTATCTCCAACATCGCCATGCGCAAGGTGTTTGTCCGCACCGCGGTAAAGCTGGGCTAGGGACAGGCGAGGCTCTGGCGCCACAGGTGTGACCGGCTTGCTGCCAGTGCGCGGGCGTCAGCCCTTGCCGCGCCGCAGCACGAACGCCATTCTATATCTCCAAGACATTCAAGGATGACGCCGCCATGACCGCCTGGAGCCCGGACAGCTGGAGAGCCAAGCCCGCCAAGCAATTGCCGGGCTATCCCGATGCCGTGGCCCTCAAGCGCGTGGAAGCCGAGCTGACCCGGCGCCCGCCTCTGGTGTTCGCCGGCGAGGTCAAGCGGCTCAAGCGTCAGCTTGCCAATGTGGCCTCGGGCCAGTCCTTCCTGCTCCAGGGCGGCGATTGCGCGGAAAGCTTCAAGGAATTTTCCGCAGAGACCGTGCGCGACACCTTCCGCGTGCTTCTGCAGATGGCCGTCGTGATGACCTTCGCCAGCGCCAAGCCGGTGGTGAAGGTGGGCCGCATCGCCGGCCAGTTCGCCAAGCCGCGCTCGGCCGATACCGAGGTGATCGACGGGGTGGAGCTGCCCAGTTATCGCGGCGATTCCATCAATGACATGGCCTTCACGCCCGAAGGCCGCGTGCCGGACCCTGATCGCCTGCTGCGCGCCTATGACCAGTCGGCGGCGACGCTGAACCTGCTGCGCGCGCTGGCGTCGGGCGGCTATGCCGACCTGCACAATGTGCACCAGTGGACGCTGGACTTCCTGGACGGCAGCCCGGCGGGCGAGCGCTACGCCGCCTATGCCCAGCGCATCACCGAGGCGCTGGCCTTTATGCGTGCGTGCGGCGTGACGCCGGATGCGGCGCCCTCGCTGGAGGGCGTGGACTTCTTCACCAGCCACGAGGGCCTGCACCTGCCGTTTGAAGAGGCGCTGACCCGGATGGAGCACACCACCGGGCGCTGGTATGCGACCTCGGCTCACATGATGTGGATCGGCGACCGCACCCGTCAGCCGGACGGCGCCCATGTGGAATACATGCGCGGGATTGAGAACCCGGTGGGCCTCAAATGCGGCCCCACGCTGGACCCGGACGAGCTGATCCGCCTGATCGACATCCTCAACCCGCGCGACGAGGCCGGGCGGCTGGTGCTCTATGTGCGCATGGGGTCGGACAAGGTGGGCGAGGGCCTGCCGCCGCTGGTGCGCAAGGTCCAGGCCGAGGGGCGAAATGTGGTGTGGGCCTGCGATCCCATGCACGGCAATACGATCAAGGCGGCCAATGGCTACAAGACCCGCCCCTTCGAGCGGGTTCTGGGCGAGCTTCGAAGCTTCATCGAAATCGTCCACGCCGAGGGCGCCGAGCCTGGCGGGGTGCATTTTGAGATGACGGGCCAGGACGTGACCGAGTGTGTCGGCGGGGCGGGGCATTTGTCCGAAGCCGATCTGTCGAGCCGCTATCACACTCATTGCGATCCGCGCCTCAATGCCGACCAGGCCCTCGAAATGGCCTTCCAGATCCCCGAGGCGCTCAAACCCGCCCAGAAGCTCAGCCGCGCGGCGGAGTAGAGTTCTGAAACAAAAAAACGCCGCCGGAGCAATCCGGCGGCGTTTTCATGTCGTCAGGGTTCTGGCGGCTTGCCCTTGCGCCGCCGCCGCAGGCTGAGTCCTGTGATAGCCAGCGCTATGATGGCGGCTGCGGCGAGCATCATCAACGCATCGCGCACATCGCGCCCGAGAAGATTGGCGAACTGCCATTTGTGCAGCTGATTGAAGCTCCAGCGCTCAGCCTCGCCCACACCGCCGCCGGGCCTGCCTGCGATAAGCGCATCCACCGGATCGGCGAAGACCGGCCCGTCTGGCGTTTCGACGCGCCACACTGGCAGGCGCTTGTTGACGAAGCCGTATTCGGCGTCAAACCGGGACTGGAGGCTGACCAGCGCGGAGGGCGGGGCGCCGGTCAACATACGGGCGCGCGCTGGCTCGTCTGCGTCGAGCGCCTCGCCATGCGCGCTCCAGTAGCGCGTTCCCTCCCCATCCGCCCCGCGCCAGAGCAGTGCTCCGCCAGCCTGCGTGGCCGCAAGATGGCTGAACCGGCCCGCCGGAAAAGCGGCGAGGCCGGCGATGTCAAAGCGTTCGGCCTGCGCCGGCGCCTCATCGAACAGGGACGACCCGGTCCAGGCGTGAAACAGTCCAGAGGCCGGAAAAGCCAGGGCGGGCAGGGCGAGCACGGCGCCCGCCCAGCGATGCCAGCGGCGCAATTTGCGTCCCCGGGCTGCGCCGAGCATCAAGAGGCCGGCGATGACCGTGGACATGAAGGCCAGGGTCAGCGCGGTCAGCACGGCCAGACGCACCGGCTCCACCGCCTTGAGGGGCGCCAGCGTGTGCAGGGTCTGAAATATGCGCAGCATCCAGCGGCGCGGCGTGTTGGATACGGCGGCCAGACGATCCGATCCTGTGTCAGCGTAAATGGTTAGCCGGCCGGGCGTGTCGAACATTACTTCGGTTACAGGCAGCAACCGGTTCACTGGCGGATAGTCCAGCGAGAAGCGGGTGATCTGGCGCACCGAGAGAACGTCCGCCTGCGGCAGGCTGGCGTAGTGGCGGGCCAGCGCAATGGCGTGCGCCTCCAGCGCGGGGGCAGCATCTTCGCCCGTAGCCGGATCGTACGCTGCGCGCGGCTGACCGGCCTCGCTCAGGATATTCCAGTAGGCGCCCAGCGGGGATGGCGCCAGGCGCACCTGTCGGACGCCGCTGGCCGGGCCGGGGAAAACGGAAGGGGCGTGCGCCCCTTCCGTTTCCACGATGAACGCGGGCGGCGCCTGAAGCGCTGCCCGCGGGGCTGTCCAGTTCATGACCGGGTGCAGCAAACCTGACACGCCCCAGATCACCGCCACAGCAGCGGCGACTTGCGGTCCGGTCCGGTGCCAGGCGCGCAGCCCGGCGATCACTGCCCGCCCCCGAAGGCCAGTGTGACCCCGGCGTAGAGTGCGCGGCTTTCGCCGGGCGTGAAGCGCGCCGGGGCGGCGCTGGCCGCATTCGCGACGGTGGAGATCGCCGCCACATAGGCCCGGTCTGTCAGGTTGCGCCCCTCCAGATAGAGCCCGATACGGTCCTTCACGTCATATCGGGCTGACAGCCCGAGCAGCGTCTGGCCGGCCAAGCGCTCTGAGTTGGCGTAGTCGGTGAACCCGTCCCCGCTCTGCCAGGTGAGGCTGGGCGCAATCTCGAAAGCGCCCAGCGCGTAGCGCAGCTCGGCCACGAGGCGGTGGCGGCCCAGGCCGGGCAGGCGGTTGTCGCCATAGACCGGGTCGCCGTCGAAGCGGAAATCGCCATAGGTATAGGCCAGCCGCGTGCGCCAGGCGCCCGTGGCGCCGTCAAGCAGAAGCGCTTCTGCGCCAAGCTCCACACCGCGCCGGACCGTGTCGTCGGCATTGAAGATGGCGGCAGGTTTGTCCGGTGCGATGGTAAAGGCGGTGAACTCGTTTTCCAGATGGATCTGATACACCGCCGCTTCAAAGCGGACCCGGTCATAGGCGCCGCGCAGCCCGATCTCATAGCTCACCCCATCCATGGCGCGAATCGGGGTGAACCCGCCCACGCCGCCCTGGGTGAGGTCTGAAAATGTTGGCGGCTCATAAAGCTGGCTGATATTGGCGAACCCGGTCAACGCATCGTCAAACCGGTATACAAGCCCGGCGCGTGCGGTCAGGTTGGAGAAGCGCGCATCGCCGCCGGCCGCTGGCGTGCGCCGGTCTTCCACTTGCCGGCGGGTGGCGCTGTTGACGAGCCCTGCCAGCAGGTCGAGACGCTCTGTGATGGAGAGGCGCACATCCAGAAATGCGTTGGCGCCGCGTGCGGTCTGAACGCTGTTGCCGATCTGGAAACCGGCTTCGCCGCCATTGTTCAGGAAGACGCGCGCATCGGTTTCGCCGCGCCGCAGATCGCCGCCGAACGTGAATTCAACCGGTAAGCCGCCCAGCTGCAGTCCATGGCTCCAGCGTGCATACAGACGGTAATCAGCCAGATCCTGGTCCACGATGACGGGCACGGGATGCCAGAGGGCGCGTGTGGTGGCGCTGGCGCCGATTGAGACTTGCCCCGCGCCGGTGTCAATATGGGTCACCGTCCAGCCCCGCCAGCTGTTGAGATCGCGGGCAAAACGCTGGGCCACCGCGCCCGAATTGGCTTGGCGGGGGGCGGCGCGCAGCTCGGCCAGCGTCAGATTGCCGGGGATTTGCTGGTTGATATCGCTGCCCAGGAGACCGAAGCGGGTCTCGACGGCGTCACTCCAGCGCCAGCCGGCGTCAGCGTAGACGCGGCCATTGGACTGTTCCGCGTTGGGGCGGAAGCCGTCCTGACGTTGCCAGGTCGCCGCCAGCGTATAGTCGAGCCGGCCCTGAACGCCGCTCGTGCGTCCGTGCAGGCGGGAGGCGCCGAAGGACCCGCCTTCGAGCCGCAAGGCCGAGCCCGCGTCCAGTGATGCGGCGCTAATGCCGGTGATCTCGATAGAGCCGCCGAGCATGCTCGAGCCGGTCCGGAAGCCATTGGCGCCCCGATTGACCGCCATATGCGAGACGAATAGCGGGTCCAGTTCCTGATAATCGCCAAATCCGTCTGCGTTGTTCAGGGGCGTGGCGTTGAAGATCAGCTCAACCCCGCGCAGATGGGTATTGTTGGCCAGACCCGAACCGCGCACCGACAGCCGGCCGTCTTCACCAAAACGCGGTTGTGCGACCACACCGGCGGTGAAGGCCAGCGTATCCGCAAATCCGACCGCATAGCGCGGGGCGTAGCTGTCTGCATCCACCAGTGTAATGTTGCCTGGCTGGCGGGCCGCATCGGCGGCGGCCGCTTCGGCAGGCGCATTGCGGCGGTAACCGGTGATGACGACGCGATCTGCGTTGGCGGCTTCAGCGGTTTCAATACTGGCCTCGCCGGCCAGGGCTGACGGGTTGAGGCCAAGGAGGAGTGCAGCGCCTGCGGCGCCGCTCACAAGAAGGTTTTTCATGAGTGAATCCCGAAACAAGTCTGAAAAGGGGCCTTCGCCCCGTCAGCTCTCGGCTCGGGGCTCAGGCGCGCAGGCGGGTCTTTTCGGTGTGCGCTGGCGGCCCGCGCGAGCCAGGCGGTGCAGCGGCGGGCCCCACGATCGGGGTTTCAGGGCGCGCGTCGTGGCGGGGGCGGTCAAGGCTGACGCGGTGCATCGCCGCATCGCCATTGACCAAAGCTGCGGCGGGCGTGACGGCGAAGGGACAAGGCGCTTCACTCGCCTGTTCCTGTGCATCCCCGTTCTCAATGAGGGCGCCTGTCTCGTCGACCTGAATATGAAGGGGGCCTTGCGCGGTGCAAATGACCAGCGACATCCCGTTGGGGCCGGCATGGGGCATCCATCCGACCGGGAGCATTCCGCCGGCGACGGCGCCCGCCAGTGCGAGCACACAGAGAAGTTTGCGCAAGTCCATCCAGGCCGGCATGAGTAGAGGTATTGTCATCACCTGCGGGTGACGCAAGGAGAATTATCGGTCCGGCTGCTGCCGGGGGCGAACAACAAAAAACGCCGCCGGAGCGATCCGGCGGCGTTTTCATGTCAGGCTGGCTATTGAGCCGGATCGCCAGGCGCGCCGGCTGTGAGCCGTCCTAGAGGTCCTTCAGGGCCGAAGCCGGACGGAAGGCCAGCGAGGTCTTGGCTTTCGCCTTGATTTTCTCGCCCGTACGCGGATTGCGCACTTCGCGCGCTTCGCGGTGCTTGGCGTGGAAGGTTCCAAAGCCGGCCAGCTGGACGGTGTCTTTGCCTTTGGCGGCGCCGACAACGGCGTCGATGAAGGCGTCGATGGCGTCACCGGCCTGGGCGCGGGTGATCCCGGCCTTGTCGGAGACGGCTTTGGCGAGTTCGGACTTGTTCATGAGGGATCCCCCCTTTGGTTTTGGGTTCGCCAAAGCGGGGATCGCTTGGGCGCACCAGTGCTGAACGCGAGGCATCAAGCGCGATTCTGACCGGTCTTTGCAAGGCAATACAGGCGATTTCGCTGATATAATTGGCCCGCATGTGCAGCAATTCATCCGTATGGTAAACAAAACATGGAGTTCCGGCCCGCTCCTTGCCTGTAGGGAAACATGAAACGCACACATGTCTCATGGCTGAACAGGCTTGGCGCGGCGGGATTCGCCGTGGCGGTGGCGTGCCTGGCCTATGCCGGCTTCGTCCATATGTTCGATAATCCGCTGCTGGCGGCCCTGGTGGGGGCGTGCGCGGGCGGGTTCGCGCTGGGGCGCATGATGCGCTACGGCCCGCTTCAGCGCGGATAGAGCACCATCTGGGTGCAGCGGAACAGGGCGATGGCGCGGCCGTCCTCCTCGCGCCAGGCGCGCGCGTCCCAGACCTGCGTCGTGCGCCCGCCATGGACCAGCAGCGCTTCGCCCAGCACCACGCCTTCGCGCGCCGTGCTGAGGAAGTTGGATTTCAGCTCAACCGTCGTGAACCCGCTGGCGCCCTCGGGCAGGCTGGCCATCACGCCATAGCCCGCCAGAGTGTCCACCAGCGCGATGACGCTGGCGGCATGCAGGAAGCCGTTAGGCGCCAAAAGCGCCTCTCGCACCGGCAGACGGCCTGCGGCGCGCCCATGCTCGGCGGCGGTTACCTCGATCCCTATCAGCTCAGGCAGCTTGCCGGCGCCGGCGCGATTGAGGTCGTCAGCTGTCACACCGCCGCTCATGACGCCGCTTCGCTTACAGCTTCACCAGCATTTTCCCGGTATTGGCGCCGGTGAACAGGCCCATGAAGGCGTCGGGCGCGCGCTCGATGCCCTCATAGACCGTGTCGCGCAGGCGCACCTGGCCGGCGCTCATCCATTTGGACAGATCGGCGATGAACTCGCGCTGCAGGTCGAAATGGTCGGTGACGATGAAGCCGCGAATGGTCAGCTTCTTGCCCACGATCTGAGTCAGATTGGACGGGCCGGGCATCGGCGTGTCGTCATTATAGCGTGCGATCATCCCGCACGCGGCGATGCGCCCGAACGGTTGGATCACGTCCAGCGCGGCCTGCAGGTGGTCGCCGCCGACATTTTCAAAATAGGCGTCGACCCCGCCCAGAGGCTTGGCGGCGCTGCGCACCGCGCCGGCCAGATCGCTCTCGGCTTTATAGTCCACCACCGCGTCCGCGCCGATCTCGCTACAGAACGCCGTTTTGTCCGGCCCGCCTGCGGTCGCCACGACCTTGGCCCCCATCGCCTTGGCGAACTGGATGCCGGCCGAACCGACCGCGCCGGCGCCGGCGCTCATCCACAAGGTCTCGCCCTCTTTCAGGGCGATCATGCGCTTCAGGCCCGCATAGGCGGTCAGGCCCGTCATGCCGGCGAGCCCCAGATAGGCCTGGGGCGGGAGCAGGCTGGTGTCGATCTTCATCAGCCCGGCGGCCGGGGCGGTGAACGCCTCGCGCCAGCCATGCATGCTAAGCACCCAGTCGCCCGGCGCGAACCCGTCTGCATTGGACTGGGTCACCTGGCCTACCGCGCCGCCATCCATGGGCTTGCCCGGCTCGAACGGGTCCACATAGGTGCGGATGCCGATCATGCGGCCGCG
>JAIUMW010000126.1 GCA_022565365.1 Oceanicaulis sp. | reverse complement strand
CGCACCGCTCCGCTTCCCGGTGCGCGGGCCGCGTGTGCCGGGCCCAGGCGGGCTCCCCGGGCCCCCGGGGGGGCGCAGCAGAGCCGCCGGGGGGGTCGCCGCCGTAAGGCGGCGACTGAGAACTTCGTGACGGGCGCCGCCCCCTGCCCCGACTTTTCCACACCGCTCCAATTCACGGGGGATTATCCGCACGCAAGCCATGACGCGGACGCCCGGCCCCGCTAGCATGGACCCATGACAGCTGACGCCGCAGACGCCCCCTCATACGCCCTGCCCGCTCAAGCCGAGAACTCAGGCCCGCCCCGGAATATCGAGGCGGAGCAGGCGTTCATCGGCGCGGTGCTATACGATAACGAGACCCATAACCGGGTCAGCGACTGGCTGCGCGCCGAGCATTTCTACGACCCCCTGCACGCCGCGATCTACCGGCGCGCCGCCCAGATGATCAATGCGGGCACGCTGGCCGACGCCGTGACCCTGCGCTCCCATTTCGAGGGCGAGCCGGGCATGGCCGCTGTCGGCGGGGTCAATTATCTCGCCCGGCTGATGAGCGAGGCGCCCGATTCCGCCTCGGCGCCGGAGTATGCGCGGGTGATCTATGATCTCGCCATCCGGCGCGCGCTGATCGATTTTGGCGGCTCGGTCTCGTTTGACGCCAGCCGGCCCAGCGACTCGCTCACCGCCACCTCATTGCTGGAAAACGCCGAACAGCGCCTGTTCCAGCTGGCCGAGTCCGGCGGCGTCTCGCGCACGCTCCAGCCCTTCAGCGCGGCGCTGGCCCAGTCCATGGCCATGGCCCAGGCCGCCTACAAGCGCGGCGGCGGATTGTCGGGTATCTCGTCCGGCCTCAAATCGCTGGACGCCAAGCTTGGCGGCATGCACCGGTCCGACCTGATCATTCTGGCGGGGCGCCCCTCCATGGGTAAGTCCTCGCTGGCGCTGAACATCGCGTTTTCCAGGGCCCGCGCCCACCGCGCCGAAGTGGGCGGTGACGGTGTGCGCCGCACCACCGATGGCGGGGTGGTGGCCTTCTTCTCGCTGGAGATGTCGAGCGAACAGCTCGCGACGCGTCTTCTGGCCGACTATACGGGCATTTCCGGCTATCTTATCCGCCAGGGCAAGATCGACGCGGCGCAGTTTGAAGACCTGCGCGACGCGGTGGCCGACATCAACGCGATCCCGCTCTTTATCGACGATACCGGCGGCCTGGCCATCGGCGCGCTGGCCGCGCGCGCGCGCCGCCTGAAGCGCAACCCGCAAATCGGGCTTGATTGCGTGATCGTCGACTATCTCCAGCTGGTGTCCGGCTCCAACAGCCGGGGCGATAACCGGGTGCAGGAAGTCTCCGAAGTGACCATGGCGCTCAAATCGCTGGCCAAGGAGCTGAACGTCCCCGTCATCGCCCTGTCCCAGCTGTCGCGCCAGGTGGAGCAGCGCGACGCCAAGAAGCCCCAGCTGTCAGACCTGCGCGAATCGGGCTCCATCGAGCAGGACGCCGACGTGGTGATGTTCGTCTATCGCGAGGCCTATTACCTCGAGCGCCTGGAGCCCAAGGAAGGCACCGAGCAGCATCTGGCCTGGGAAGACGAGATGCGTCAGGTCCGCAATGAGGCCGACGTGATCATCGCCAAGCAGCGCCACGGCCCCATCGGCGCGGTGAAAGTGCATTTCGACCCCGACCGGACCAAATTTTCCGATCTGGACACGGCCGGCCGGCGCGATTTCGACTAGCGCGCCATGGCAGGAACAACCCCCGAAGCTGCACCGCCTATGGGCCTGAGCGCCCGTCTGGTGATCGACCGCGACGCGCTGGCGCGCAATTTCCAGGCCTTGCGCAAGCTGGCCGGGGGCGCGGAAACCGGCGCCTCGATCAAGGCCGACGCCTACGGCCTGGGCGCCAGCGCCCTGGCGCCGCGCCTGGCGCGCGAGGGCTGCCGGACGTTCTTTGTCGCCACGCCTGATGAGGGCGCCGAGCTGCGCCGGGCGCTGGGCGGCGGCGAGGCGGATATCTGGGTGCTCAACGGTTATGACCCGGCTGCGCGTCAGCTCTATGTCGACCAGCGCCTGGGCGCCGTGCTCAATCAGGCGCGCGAGCTTGCCGATTTCGCCCAAGGCCCCACCGGACCGTGCGCCCTGCATCTCGACACCGGCATGAACCGGCGGGGCCTGCCCGCGCGCGACGCACAGGCGCTGATCGCGGCGCCCGGCGTGCTGGACAATCTCGATCTGCGGATCGTGATGAGCCATCTGGCGTGCGCCGAAGATCCCGCCCATGCCATGAACGCCGCCCAGCGCACGCACTTCATGGCGCTGGCCGACCGCCTGCGGCCCGCGCGCCTGAGCCTGGCCAATACCGGCGGGGTGATGCTGGGCGCGGATTACCACTTTGACCTGGTGCGCCCCGGCATCGGCCTCTACGGCGCCAGCGCGAGCCTGGATGTCCCGCATCCGTTTGAAGCGGTGGTGCGCCTGGAAGCCCCGGTCCTGCAGGTGCGCGCCGTGTCATCCGGGGAGAGCGTCGGCTATGGCGCAAGCTTCACGGCGCCTCGCGACATGCTCACCGCCACGGCGGCTGTGGGCTATGGCGACGGCCTGCCGCGCGCCCTGTCCGGCAAGGGCTTCGCGCGCATCGGCCAGGCGCGCGCGCCGCTCCTTGGCCGGGTGTCGATGGATCTGGTGGTGCTCGATGTCACCGATTGCGAGGCCGAGCTGCGCGCCGGCGCCCCGGCGGTCTTCCTCGGCGCGGATCTCACCGAGACGGCGCGCCTGGCGGATACCCTGCCTTACGAGCTTCTCACGGGGCTGAGCGCACGCCCGGCGCGGGTTTATGAGGGCGCGCTTTAGGCCGGCCTGGAGTTATTTCGGCCGGTCCTGACCGACCGAAATAACTCCAAGATTTTGAGTCATCGCCTTTTCGAACCGCAAAACCGGTTCCCACTTTTGCTGAAAAGGCTCACACGTTGAACTTGAACAGCATCACATCGCCGTCCTGGACCACGTATTCCTTGCCTTCCTGGCGCAGCTTGCCGGCCTCGCGCGCGCCGGCCTCGCCGCCATGGGCGATATAGTCGGCAAAGGCGGTGGTTTCGGCGCGGATGAAGCCGCGCTCAAAATCGCCGTGGATGACGCCCGCCGCGCGCGGCGCGGTCCAGCCCTTGCGGATAGTCCAGGCGCGCGCCTCTTTCGGGCCCACGGTGAAGTAGGTGAGCAGGTCCAGCAGCTGATAGCCGGTGTGAATGAGCCGGTTCAGGCCCGGCTCCTCCAGCCCCAGCTCGGCGAGATATTCCACCCGCTCTTCAGCCTCGAGCAGAGCCAGTTCTGATTCAATCTTGGCGGAAATCACCACACAGGCCGCGCCTTCCTCAGTCGCGCGCGCTTCCACCATGCGCGAGTGGGCGTTGCCGGTGGCGGCGCTGTCTTCGTCCACATTGGCCACGAACAGGACCGGCTTCGCGGTCAGCAGCTGCATCATGCGCCAGGCGCGCATCTGGTCGCGCGGCACATCAGCCTTGCGCGCCGGGCGCCCCTCATTCAGCTCGGCCAGCGCCAGTTCGACCAGCACCAGGGTCTCTTTCGCCTCCTTGTCGCCGGTCTTGGCCCGCTTCTCCAGATTGGCGCGGCGCTTTTCCAGGCTGTCGAGATCGGCGAGCATCAGCTCGGTCTCCACCACTTCGAAATCGGATAGCGGGTCGACCTTGCCGGACACGTGGGTGACGTCGTCATCCTCAAAGCAGCGCAGCACATACACCACCGCGTCCACTTCGCGGATCGTGGCCAGGAACTGATTGCCCAGCCCCTCGCCCTGGCTGGCGCCTTTGACCAGACCGGCAATGTCGACAAAATTCATGCGCGCCGGAATGATGTTGGCCGATTTGGCGATCGCCGCCAGCTTCGTCAGGCGCGGCTCGGGCACCGCCACCTCGCCTACATTGGGCTCGATGGTGCAGAAGGGATAGTTCGCCGCCTGCGCCGCCGCCGTCTGGGTCAGGGCGTTGAACAGGGTGGATTTGCCCACATTGGGCAGACCCACGATGCCGCATTTAAATCCCATAACCCGTCTCCTTCGCGCCGTCCGGCTGTGGCGCGCCGTATAGGCTGCGCGCTCGCCAAGGGGAAGGGTGCGCGGCGCCCTTCCCTTCAGACTCGGCCCTCAGACCGCGCGCCTTGCCCGCATCCCGCCCGCCATGGCACAGACGCCCCGGCATGACCGATCCCGCCCCCATCCCTTGCGTCCAGAGCGCCGCCCTCACCGTGCTGATGACGGCCGAGCCCGCCGCCAAGGCCGCGTGCGCCCGGCGTGTGGCGCAGGACTGGCGCGGCGGCGCGCTGGCAGTCCCAAAGCGCGGCGCGCCCGGTCTGGCGCCGGATCGCCCGGCCCGCCCAGACAAGCCCGTCCTCGCCCCGCCCTCCGCGGTCCCCAAACGCAAGCCCGGCTCGCGCGAGGGGCGCTTTGCGCTGCTGCACGCCGTCGCCCATATCGAGTTCAACGCCATTGATCTCGCCTTTGACATGGTGGCCCGCTTTGGCGGCGACGCACGCATCACGGATGGCGAGCGCGCCAGCTTCATTGATGACTGGATCGGTGTGGGCGATGACGAGGCGCGCCATTTCGGCCTGCTGACGCAGCGCCTCGCCGCGCTGGGCAGCGCCTATGGCGATCTCAACGCCCATGACGGGCTGTGGAGCGCGGCGGAGGCGACGAAGGACGACCTGCCCGCGCGCCTCGCTATCGCGCCCATGGTGCTGGAAGCGCGCGGCCTCGACGTCACCCCGGTGATGATCACGCGCCTGCGCGCCGCAGGCGACGAGGACAGCGCCGCCGCACTTGAGATCATCTATTCAGAGGAAGTCGCCCATGTTGCCGCCGGGAGGCGCTGGTTCGACGCGGTGGCGACCGCCGAGGGCCATGACCCGCGCGAGCGCTTCCAGACGCTGGTGCGCCAGTATTTTCGCGGCGCCCTCAAACCGCCCTTCAACATCCCCGCCCGCGATCGCGCCAATCTGCCCGAAGACTGGTACGCACCGCTGGCTGGCCTGCTGGATTGAGGCCCCCGGCGCCCACTCAAATCCGCTAGGCAGACCTGCGCGCGTGCGTAAACTTTACTCCAAGTGATTCGCTTGAGGAGGCCCGCCGCCATGAAATCGCTCGCCCCTGTCCTGATCCTCGCCGCCGCGCTGGCGCTAGCCGGGTGCAACACCATCCAGGGCGTCGGCCAGGACATCACCCGCACCGGCGAAGTGCTGGAGGATCTGCTGACCGAAGCGGATATCCAAAGCGAAGACATCCAGACGGCGGCGGTCAGCTAGGAGGCGGCGGGGTCGGAAAGGTCTGAACTTACGGCTTTCGCCGCGGGCGGTTCCTGTCACGTTAGTCCAGTTTGTCTGCAATCGCCTCGACACGCGGACGGAATACATTGACGTAACGGTTCACACGCTCACGCATCCAGCCGACCAGCGCCGCGCGGTTTTGTGGGTCGGTCAGAGAGCCGAGGATATGCGACTCGCCAATGTTGATCTTGCCGGGTTTCGGTTCTGTCTTACGCGCTTCCGGGCCAAGTTCTTCGAGGATGTCATCGATCTCCGGGAGCATTGCGCGTGCGATCTCGCCGCCGAAACCCGTCCTGGTGCCAGTGAAGAATATGCCGATCTGATTGCTGCTGCGAGCAAGATAAAGGGTGAGCCAATTGTCCTTGATAGTCGTGCCGCCGCGCGGGGCCGGGAGCCAGAAATAAACCGTCTCGCTCGCCTTCGCCTTGGGAGGCTCTTGTGATCGGTCGTCCAGCTCAAGCCCGGCGAGCACTTCAGTCCAGAAAGCCAGATTTTCCTCGCCGATTAGCCGCCTGTTTTCGTCGAGCGATTCATCCTGCTCTACGTCCGTCACTGCTGTATCGTCGATGATGCGAGGAGCGCCATCGGGCGAGAAACCGAACATATACCGGCCGATGATGGTGGTTTTCGCGAGCGTGCGCGGCGTGACGACGCGCTGACCCGTCGGAGTTTCAAAGACGGGAAGCTCCACGAGACCGAAGCTGAACTGCAGCGCGCCTGACCCGGTCAGGTACTCGCCTATGGCTTCAACGCCCTCCCGGATGCCGTCGCCGACAACGAGAAGGACGCAGCGTCCGTCCCTCAGATTTCGGGTAACGCTATCTATGAACGTCGTCTGATTAAGGTTTCCGGCGTGTGAGGAAACAAACTCGAACAGCTCGAAGTCAGGACCCTTGCGCCCAGCGCAGGCCCTCTGAAGGTCCTCATAGGACCATCGCTGCAGTTCCTTGGCGTAGTCGATTATCTGCCCGACGACCTCACGCCGCGCCTGCGGATTGTTCCACAGCTTGCATTCGACAAGGACCGGCATTCCGGTCGGGGTGATCATGAAAACGTCGACCGGGCCAGCTCGCGTGGGCAGCTCATCACAAACCGGAACCGGGTCGACGCAGGTCGGGTCGATTTCGTTCAGCGGCAGCAGGGCAGGGTGGCCGAGCACGAGCCGCTGGATAAAGGCTTCGTCGTATCCACGCGTCTCGGCGCTTCCTGAACGCTGGACGGGGACGAGAGGCGTGACCGTCCTACCGTCTGAATCCAGCATAACCGGCGATCCATGCTGTCGCATTGTCAGTCCCCGGCAGGGCCGGCCTCCATCCAGTCGTCGAATGTTGAAGTGCGCTGGAAAGCGGGGAAACACACCAATTTGCTCAATGAATCAGGTGTGTTTCCCTATTGCCGTCTCCACCGGCTTTGTTCTGGCCAATCAGGCTCTGATTTCCCCTACAACACCTCAAACAAACCCGCCGCGCCCATGCCGCCGCCGACGCACATGGTGCACACGACGTATTTGGCGCCGCGGCGTTTGCCCTCGATCAGGGCGTGGCCGACCATGCGCGCGCCGCTCATGCCATAGGGGTGGCCGATGGAGATGGCGCCGCCATTGACGTTGAGGTTTTCGTCCGGGATGCCCAGCGTGTCGCGGCAATAGAGCACCTGCACGGCGAAGGCCTCGTTGAGCTCCCACAGGCCGATATCGTCCATCTTCAGGCCATTGGCCTTGAGGAGTTTCGGCACGGCGTAAACCGGCCCGATGCCCATCTCGTCGGGGTCCAGGCCCGCCACCGCGATGCCCACATAGCGCCCCAGCGGGGCCAGGCCGCGGCGTTCGGCCTCTTTGGCTTCCATCAGCACCGCCGCCGAGGCGCCGTCGGACAGCTGGGAGGCGTTGCCCGCCGTGATGAACTTGCCTTCCTTGACCTGCTGGCCGCCGGCGAAAACCGGGTTCAGGCTCTGCAGATTCTCGATCGTGGTGCCCGGGCGGTTGCCCTCGTCCTTTGACAGCGTCACCTCCTGGCTGGAGATGGCGCCCGTGGCCTTGTCCTTGACCAGCATGTTTGTGGTCATGGGCACGATCTCGGCGTCAAAGCGCCCGGCGGCCTGACCCTCGGCGGTGCGGGTCTGGGACTGGACGGCGTAGGCGTCCTGCACCTCGCGGCTGACGCCATAGCGCTGGGCCACGATCTCGGCGGTCTCCAGCATGCTCATATAAAGGTCGGGGCGGTGCTCATTGATCCAGGGATCGAACGCCTTGTGGATATTCATGTGCTCGTTCTGGACCAGCGAGATGGATTCCAGCCCGCCGCCCACGGTGACATTCATGCCGTCGGAGATGATCTGCTTGGCCGCGATGGCGATGGCCATCATGCCGCTGGCGCACTGGCGGTCCACGCTCATGCCCGACACCATTGTGGGCAGGCCGGCGCGGATCGCGGCCTGGCGCGCCACGTTCTGGAAGGTGGAGCCCTGCTGCATGGCGGCGCCGATCACCACGTCCTCGATCTCGGCCGGATCGATCTTGGCGCGCTGCACCGCGTGGCTGATGGCATGGGCGCCCAGCGCCTGGGCCTGGGTGTCGTTGAACGCCCCGCGATAGGCCTTGCCGATCGGGGTGCGGGCGGTGGACACGATGAGGGCTTCACGCATGGGGTATCTCCCTGAATTGATACGCCAGACCGGCTGGCCGGACGTTTGCCCCGTCTTAGACCGTGAGGCCCCACGATCAAAGCTTTTCGGGTGCAGGGGTTACATCGAAGGTCGGCTTTGCGTATGTTGCCCGTGCTCAATATCGTTCCGCCCCTCGCGCGATCTTCGTCTTCGAAGAGGGGTAAAACTATGCCAAGGAGCCAGTCCATGACCGGCCCTGCCGAAACGTGCGTCCCGAGGGGCGCAGAGCCCGCCGCCACCGCCCAGGACTACGGGGAAGACCCGACTGCGGTGCGCGAATCCGGCCATTACCAGAAGGAATACGTCAAAAGCTTCGTGGAGAAGTGGGACGAGTTGATTGACTGGGACGCCCGCGCGCAAAGCGAGGGTCAGTTCTTCATCGACATCCTGCGCGCACGCGGCAAGACCAGCGTGCTCGATGTGGCCACCGGCACCGGGTTTCATTCGGTTCAGCTGCTGAAAGCCGGGTTCCAGGTGACCAGCGCCGACGGCTCGGCTGAAATGCTGGGCAAGGCGTTTGAAAAAGCCCGCCAGCGCGGCCTGGTGCTGCACACGGCGCTGGCCGACTGGCGCGCCCTCAACCGCGACATTCTCGGGCGCTATGACGCGGTCATTTGCCTGGGCAATTCCTTCACTCATCTGCATGAGGAAGCCGACCGGCGCCGGGCGCTGGCCGAGTTCTACGCTGCGCTCAAGCATGACGGCATATTGATCATGGACCAGCGCAATTACGACGCCATTCTCGATGTCGGTTTCGACAGCCAGCACAAATATTATTATTGCGGGGATCAGGTCACGGCGGCGCCCGAATATGTCGACGACAGCCTGGCGCGCTT
>JAIUMW010000125.1 GCA_022565365.1 Oceanicaulis sp. | reverse complement strand
GCCCCCCACCCCGACCCTCCCCCAAGGGGGAGGGAGAGTTCGCCGCACGCCTCCCGAAAACCTGACCCAGCTGGTCCAAACGCGATTGCCCTCCGGTTTCAACGGACCCAGATGTCGGGGCCTGCGGCATCATGGTCAAGCACGAGCCGCTTCACGCCCGCGTGAGAGCGCGATAAAAGCGCGCTCATGACCAATATCATTCTTGAAGATACGATCCGTCCCGTCTCCTTCGCCAGCGCCAGGCGCGACCCGGACGGGTTCGCCGCCGCGCTGGGGCGCAGCTTTCGCGAGACCGGCTTTGCGGTGGTCAGCGACCATCCGGTGGATCCCGGCGTGATCGAGCGGGCGGTGGCTGACACCCAGGCCTTCTTCGCCCTGCCCGAAGCGATCAAGCGCCAGTACTTCCAGGAGGGCGGTGGCGGCCAACGCGGCTATACGCCGTTCGCCACGGAGAACGCCAAGGGCGAAGCGCGCAAGGACCTCAAGGAGTTCTGGCATCGCGGACGCGATCTGCCCGCCGGGCACGCCTACGAGCGCTACATGCCCGCCAATGTGGCGGTGAGTGAAATCGCCCGTTTCGACGCCAGCACCAAGGCCCTGTTTGAAGCGCTCGACGCCATGGGCGGGGTGCTGCTGGAGGCCATCGCGCGCGATCTGGGCCTGCCGGACGATTGGTTTGCGCCGACGGTCAATGAAGGCAATTCCATCCTGCGCCTCCTGCACTATCCGCCCATTGACGGCGAGCCGGACGGGGTGCGCGCCGGGGCGCATGAAGACATCAATGTGATCACGCTCCTCCTGGGCGCCGAAGAGGCCGGGCTGCAGGTGAAGACGCGCTCAGGCGACTGGCTGCCGATCCAGCCGCCCGAAGGCGCGCTGGTGGTCAATATCGGCGACATGCTCCAACGCCTGACCAATCACGTCCTGCCGTCCACCACCCACCGCGTGGTCAATCCCAGCCGCGAGCGGATGACATTCCCGCGCTACTCAACGCCCTTCTTCCTGCACTTCAATCCCGATTTCGAAATCCGCACCCTGCCCGGCTGCGTCCCGCCCGATAATCCCGACCGGTATCCCGACGCGATCACCGCCCATGACTACCTCTTGGAGCGGCTGCGCGAGATTGGCCTGAAATGACGGATCTCGCCCGCCAGCTGCGGGCGCGAGTGCGTCTGTTTGCGCTGATCAATGCCGGTGCAGTCTTGAGCTGGCGCGGCGGCGAGGTGCTGGCGGCGCAGTTTCAGGGCCTGGCGGCCGGCGCAGGCTTCCTCATGTCCGGCATCGGTCTGGCGCTTTGGATTGTCAGCGCGATCATCCTGACGGGCCAGGTGTTGCACGCGCGCAAGGCGGGCGTGTTCGACCTTTTCAAGGACGCTTTCGCGCGCCAGCTCCACCGCGACGCGCTTGTGGGCGCCGCGGCGGGCGCAGCGCTGGGCTATGCTCTGGCGCTGGCGGTGATTGGCGCAGGGGCCGGTGCCGGCACGGAACGCCTGACACTGCCCGTGGCGGGCGCCATCGCCGGCTTCCTCATCGCCTGGGTGGCGCTCGATGTGCGCCGGCATAAGTAAGAAAATGCACAATCAGCGCCGCGCCTATGCGCTTCCACTCTCTGCTTTGCCTCAAAGATGTCGGGATGCACAGCTCGGCATGGAATCCACATGAACGGCTCTGCTACCTTTGCACAGCGATCATTGCTGGCAGATTAGCCAACGGCAAAAGCGGTGACCTAGTAGCAATGATGAGCCAATACTGGCGGAACGCTCTTGCCAACTCTCTCAATTCTTGTGATAGTAAAATCCAGATCATCACGCGAGAGCGGCCAAAGAGAAACCCCCGCCATCGAGGGGTTAATATCTGCTTCATGAGCAATTTTATTTCTCCGAATCCATATTCTTTTTATACTGCGCTTCAACTCTCCCGAATCGAGACCCTCTTTATAATTTAACTCGAAAACATCTGCAATTTTATCCCAACCGCTCTCGACAAAGCACCCCAATAGCTCGCCGACATTCTGAGGATCAACGAAAGATTTATAGGAGTTGCTCTTTCTAAAGCTATCTTCGACTAAATCGATTCTTTGCTGGTCGATTACAGCTCTAACAGTGTCAATAGATACTAGTACATTCCTTATCGGAACTTGGTTTTCTAGCCGATGCCTCAATTCAACCGCAGAAACCTCATGCATAAAAAAATCAAATGAGCTAACCGCTTGTATCCAGCCGGCCCTCAATGCATCACAGTTTTCTTCGTTTTTGCGTATAAGCTCCAAAGCATCAAATAAATCGAGCATCTTCCTAGCTCGCGCAATTGAAGCCTCGAAGGCAACGCATACGGGATCAAAACGAACAATCATTATACAGATTTCAATAACTCAACAACCCGCAATGCCCCATCCTTATATTTTCCTTTTACGTCTTCAATTTTGGTCTCGTGGTTGTCGGCGATCCTTCCGCGTGTTTCTGTATCTTCTCGGGTGATCGCAAAAACCGGCTTTGCTAACTCTTGTGCAGTTGCGATTAGACTATCAAATGAAGCGATTTCCATGAGAAAGGCGTTCGGATCGGCATCAGCAGCAGCATATACCTCGTCTGGCAACAACATTTCTGCGTCGCCGAGAGCTTTGATCAAAACCCCCTCTTTCGCTACCTTCAGGCGGTCAAACCAAGCTTGAAAAGCCTTGGTTGGCTTCGCTTCCTCGTCGCCACGAGCGCGTTTCCGAAAGTTGCTAACAGTCGAGCCGAGATATTTTGGCTTGATATCTGGAAAAGGGTAATCCGCTTCTCTAAGGATCGAATTACTGGCAGCCTTAACCGCCCAATCCGACCATTTAGGAAGTATTCTTGAAAGGGAACTGAGCGCCATCGAAGAAAATAGATCTGGTGCCATCGGAATAATAAAGGATTCTGACGTCATAAACACATTCTGATTTAAAGCACCCAAACTCGGGCTCAAATCCACAATTACTATATCAATTTTGTTTTCAGTAGCGGTTTTCTGAATCGCATAGCGGATTGCGCCCGGAACGTTTTGAAGCGCAGAGAGAGTGTTACTTAGTTCATGCGCTACAGCCAGCTGGCTTTCGAATTCGGCGAGGCCAACGTGGCCGGGAAGAAGAAAAAGCCCGGGTCGCTGCTCAAGTTCGTACAACTCTACTGACGCAATTCCGTACGGTCGTGATTCGAACGCTGGACGCACTGCGTCACGAATGTTTCTAGGATGTTTAGGGTCAGAGCTTTCAAAGGGGTAATCTTCTCCCTCGAACTCCCCCAAGCAAACGCCGGTCAAATTACACTGCGGATCGCAGTCAACGAGCATGACCCGATTGCCCAACTCGACCAACATCCAGGCGAGATGAAAAGAGGTGGTCGTCTTTGCAACCCCACCTTTGTGATTAAAGATCGCAACTTGTTTCATAAGGGAAACTTACAGAAACCAATTCAACTTACAAGGTGAAATTATCCAGTCGCGCGGCTCGCCTTTTTGCGTTCGTGTTCGAGCAGGAGTTTCTTGCGCACGCGGATGGTTTGGGGCGTCACTTCGACGAGCTCGTCGTCATTGATGAACTCCAGCGCATATTCCAGCGTCAGCCGGATCGGGGTGACCAGCACCACTGCCTCGTCCGTACCCGAAGCGCGCATATTGGTGAGCTTCTTACCCTTGAGCGGGTTGACGATCATGTCGTCGTCGCGGGCGTTGATGCCGATAATCATGCCCTCATAGACCTCGGTTCCGTGGCCGATGAAGAGCTTGCCGCGCTCCTGGATGTTCCACAGGGCGAAGGCGAGCGCCTTGCCGGAATCCATGGAGATGATCGCGCCCTTGGGACGCTGACCCACCTCGCCCACCGCGCGCGGGGCGTAATGGTCGAATGTGTGGAACATCAGGCCCGAGCCCTGGGTGAGGGTCAGGAACTCGGAGCGGAAGCCGATCAGGCCGCGGGTCGGGGCCAGATATTCCAGCCGCACCCGGCCATTGCCGTCAGGCACCATGTTTTTCAGATCGGCCTTGCGTGATCCCAGGCGCTCCATCACGCCGCCCTGGTGGATTTCCTCCACGTCGATGGTCAGATTTTCGTACGGCTCGCAAAGCTTGCCGTCGATTTCCTTGGTGATCACCTGGGGCCGGCCCACGGCCAGCTCAAAGCCCTCACGGCGCATGGTCTCGATCAGCACTGACAGGTGCAGCTCGCCCCGGCCTGACACCGTGAACTTGTCGGCATTGTCTTGCTGGGTCACGCGCAGGGCGACGTTGTGGATCAGCTCGCGGTCCAGCCGGTCCTTGATCTGACGGGTGGTGACGAACTTGCCTTCGCGCCCGGCGAAGGGCGAATCATTGACCTGGAAGGTCATCGAGATGGTCGGCTCGTCCACGGTCAGCGGCGGCAGGGCTTCGACATGCTCGGGATCACACAGCGTGTCGGAGATGCCCAGCGGATCCACGCCGTTAAAGGTGATGATGTCGCCCGCGCTCGCACGGTCGCGCTCGACGCGCTCCAGCCCGTGAAAGCCGAACACCTGCAGCACTTTGGCGCGGCGGGTCTTGCCGTCGGGGGCGGCGACGATGACGTTCTGGTTCTTGGTCAGCGTGCCGCGGGTGATGCGGCCAATGCCGATCACGCCGGTGTAGGAGGAATAGTCCAGCGCCGAGACCTGCAGCTGAAGCGGCCCGTTCGGGTCCACTTTCGGGTGCGCCACGCGGTCCACAATGGTCTGGAACAGGGCGGTGAGGTCGGCTTCAGGCTTGTCGGCGTCCATCGTCGCCCAGCCCTGAAGGGCCGAGGCGTAAACCACCGGGAAATCCATCTGCTCGTCATTGGCGCCCAGCCGGTCGAACAGATCAAAGGTCTGGTCCACCACCCAGTCTGGGCGCGCACCGGGGCGGTCCACCTTGTTGACCACGACGATGGGATTGAGGCCCAGCGCCAGCGCCTTGCGCGTCACAAACGCGGTCTGAGGCATGGGCCCGTCCACGGCGTCGACCAGCAGCAGCACCGAATCGACCATGGAGAGCACGCGCTCCACCTCGCCACCGAAATCGGCGTGGCCGGGCGTGTCCACGATGTTGATATTATAGTCGCGCCAGGTCACCGCCGTGTTCTTGGCAAGGATGGTGATCCCGCGTTCTTTCTCCAGATCATTGGAATCCATGCCCCGTTCGACCTCGACCGCGCGGGCGGCGAAGGTGCCGGACTGACGCAGGAGCTTGTCGACCAGGGTGGTCTTGCCGTGGTCCACGTGGGCCACAATGGCGATGTTACGAATGCGCTCGACCGGAGCGGTCATGGGGAGATCCTTCTGGCGGGAGGCCTTTTGCCGCGTGTCATACAGGCGCACGGGCCGCAGCGCCAGCATTGGCGGCGGCGCAATGCATCCGCTAAGCTTCGCGCTTCATGCCAGAGCGCCGTCCAGGCGCCCGCCAGAGCCGACCGCATCCGGGGAGTCACCATGTTCAAGACGCGGCGCACCGCCTTTGTGGCGGTCATTCTGCCTGTTTTCGCCGGGCCCGCCGCCTTCGCCGAGCCGGCCCGCTTCTTCCAGGTGGAGGGCGTCGAATACGACCCGTCCGTGACAGTGTTTGAAGCCCACGCCGGATACGAAATCGGCGAGCGCGTGGTGCGTTATGACGATCTTTTGAACTATGTGCGCCATCTGGCCGACACGTCGGACCGGCTGAGCGTGGAGGAGATCGGACGCTCCCATCAGGGCCGGCCGATCCTGAAATTCACCATCACCAGCCCGGAAAACCATGCGCGCCTAGAGGAGATCCGTGACGCGCACCTGGCGCGTCTGCGCGGCAATGCCCCGGCTGACGCGGCGCCCATCGTGGTGTGGATCAATTACGGCGTCCATGGCGCGGAAACCTCGTCCATGGACGCGGCCATCCCCTTCCTGCACCACTTCGCCGCCGCCCGCGGCGAGGCGATTGAGGAGACGCTGGCCAATACCGTGATCCTGGCCACCGTCACCCATAACCCCGACGGCCACGCCCGGCGCATCGACCATGTGGAGCGCTTCTCAAGCCGCGTGCCGGTCACCGACGAGGCTCACGAGATCCATAATCTGTGGGGTCTGGCCCGGGTGAACCATTACGGCTTCGACCTCAATCGCCAGTGGCTCCTTCTCACCCAGCCCGAAGCGGTGGCGATCACGTCGGCCTGGCAGGCCTGGAAGCCGATGGTGACGGGCGATTATCACGAGATGGGGCATAACTCGCCGTACTATTTCCATCCCGGCACGGAGACCCGGCGTAATCCGCTGATCCAGGTGCGTGCGCGCGAACTGACCTATGAGATCGCGCGGCGCCACGCCGCCTTCATGGACAGCGAGGCGCGCCTCTACGCCACACAGGAAGTGTTCGACAATTTCTATATCGGCAAGGGCTCGACCTATCCCCAGCTGTCAGGCTCGCTGGGCATTTTGTTCGAGGCGGGCGCCGCGCGCGGCGGTCAGATCATGTCCGAGCATGGCCTGGTGACCAATCCTGACAATGTGCGCACCCAGTTCCGCACCGCGCTGACCACCATTCAGGGCGCGCTGGACATCAAGGATGATCTGATCGCCTTCCAGCGCGATTTCTTCACCGAGAACGCCCGTCAGGCCGCCGCCGCCAATGCGCAGGCCTGGGTGTTCACCGCGCCGGGCGATCCCGAACGCGCGCGGCGTTTCGTGCGCCTTCTGCGCACCCACGGCATCGACGTCTATCGCGCCGCCCGCGATATCCGCGCCAGCAGCGGCGCCTATGCGGCCGGCGAATCCTATGTGGTGCCCGCCCGCCAGCTGCAGCACCGGCTGATCCGGGGCATTTTCGAGCGCTTTACCGAGTTTGAGGAGAATGTCTTCTACGATGTGTCCGGCTGGACGCTGCCGCTGGCCTATAATCTTCAGTATGACGGCCTGCCTGGCGGGATGTTCCAGTCCCTGCCGCTGGGCGAGCTGGCCGAAGGCGCGTTCCAGAGCGCGCCGGCGCCCGACCGCGCGCCCTATGGCTATGTGTTTGACTGGTCGCACAGCTTTGCGCCGCGCGCCCTCAACCGCGTGCTCGAAGCCGGGCTGATGGCGCGCGCCGCCAGCGAGCCCTTCACCCTGGTCACCACTGAAGGCGACCGCGAGTTCGGGCGCGGATCGGTGTTCGTGCCGCTGGCCCGCCAGGACAAGACGCCCGCCCAGATCCACGCCATCATGGAGACGATCGCACGCGAGGACGGCGTGCCGGTATCGGCCGCCGCCACGGGCCTGACGCGCAATATCGGCCGCGATCTGGGCGCCTGGACGGTGTTTCGCACCCTCACCGCCCCCACCGTCGTGATCGCGTTTGATGACGGGATCTCCTGGAATGATGCGGGCGAGATGTGGTGGACGCTGGATCACCAGCACGAGATGGGCGCGCTCATGGTGCCCAAGAGCCGCCTGGCGCGCCTCGACTGGACCCAATACACCCACCTCATCCTGCCCGGCGGCAATGCCTCGCTGGATGACTCCACCAAAGACACCGTTATGCGCTGGGTACGCGGGGGCGGCACGCTGATCGCCGCGCGTCAGGGCGCTGAATGGGCTGAACGCAATCTTCTGGACATTGAAGCGCCTGAGTCGCAGGCCGAGCCGCGCGATCCGGCCCTGCGCCTGAATTTCTCCGACATGCAGGTGCGCGACGCCGAGCACATTCTGGCCGGGGCGATTTTCGAGACCGATCTGGATGTTTCCCACCCCATCGGCTGGGGCTATTCTGCGCGCCGCCTGCCGGTGAACCGCAATACCAGCTTCACCCTGTCGCGCCCGGACGATCCGTTCTCCGTGCCGGTGCAGTACGCACAGCGCCCGCTGATGAGCGGCTACGCCTCCCAGCGCCGACTGACCGAGATCGCAGGCACGCCGGCGGTGACGGTGCACCGGCCGGGCCGCGGCGCGGTGATCCTGTTCGCTGACAATCCGGTCTTCCGCGCCACCTATCCCGGCACGGAGCGTCTGCTGATGAACGCGATCTTCTTCTCAACGCTCATGAACCCCAGCCGCGGGCTCTATGAGGACGAGACGGATCTGAACTAATCCAGCTTGCCGATTGCGGGGATGCTCCAGCCGAAGCGGATGGCGCATCCCCGGATCACAAACGCGCCCAGCGCCCCGGTGATGGCCGCGGCCCCTTCGCCCAGGCCCAGCGCGACGGTCAGCACATAGAGCCCCGCCCCGAAAAGGGCGGCGAGCGCGTAAATCTCCGCGCGCAGGATCAGCGGCACATCATTGAGGATCACATCGCGCAGGAGGCCGCCAAAGGCCGCGCTCATGACGCCGGTGAGGATGGCGATGGACCAGTGCGCGCCCACGGACAATCCTGCCTGCGCCCCGATCACGCAAAACACCGACAGGCCGATAGCGTCGGCCCAGATCATCGCCTCGCGCCGGGCGCCGACCTCGCCGCGCACGATCTCCGAGCCGTAATAGCCGATCACGCCGCCGGCCACTGCGATGGCAAGATATTCAGGCGATTCCACCCAGTACACGGGCAGCCGGCCCAGCACGATATCGCGCACCGTACCTCCGCCCATACCCGCCACCGCGCCGATCACCGCCGCGCCGAACGGATCAAGCTGCTTGCGCGCCGAGAGAATGCCGCCCGTCGCCGCAAAGAAGAATATCCCGGCGAAATCGAGAATGTAGAAAACAACCGCGACGCTCATGGGAGCTCCTCGCCTGACAGCGTGCCCGATGTAGCGGTGAAAGCCGGCGCGCGCCAGCGGGGGTATCAATCTTAGGCTTCGATGCATCTGATCGAGACGGCGCCGCTTTTATCCCTCCCCTTGATGGGGAGGGTGGGCCGGGGCGCAGCCCCGGGTCGGGTGG
>JAIUMW010000124.1 GCA_022565365.1 Oceanicaulis sp. | reverse complement strand
GTTCTTCTTCGCGGTCGACAGTGCGCTCGGCTTTATTGTTCGCAATCTGCTCGGGCGTGGAGCCTGACGCCGCATGTCCGCTAAATGGTACATCGTCAACGCCTATTCCAACTTCGAGAAGAAGGTGGCCGAGGCCATCCGGTCCGAAGCCGTGCTCAAGGGTCTTGAGGAGCGGTTCGAGGAAATCATCGTGCCGACCGAAGAGGTCGTTGAAGTGCGCCGCGGCCGCAAGGTGAACGCAGAGCGCAAATACTTCCCCGGCTATGTGCTGGTGAAAATGGATATGACCGACGAGGCCTATCACCTCGTCAAGAACACGCCGCGCGTCAGCGGCTTCCTGGGCTCGGGCAAGCGCCCGCTGCCGGTGCCCTAGTCCGAGATCAAGCGGATCATGGGCCAGATGGAGGACGACGCAGAGCGGCCGCGCTCCACCATCTCATTCGATGTCGGTGAGAGCGTGCGTGTGACAGACGGTTCGTTCATGGGCTTTGTCGGCACGGTCGACGATGTCGATGACGGCAAGGAGACCTTGAAGGTCGCCATCAATATTTTCGGCCGGGCCACCCCGGTCGAGCTGGAATTCACTCAGGTCGAAAAAGCGAACTGAGCGAAGCGAAGGTGCGGGAGGCTGCGGCGAAGACCATGCCGGGGCCGTACCGCGCCACCCTTGGGGGGTGATGACACCCCTCGTGACGTAGCGGCGCGGCTTTTTTCCGCGCCCATGGAGGAAGGGCTATGGCGAAAAAGATTACAGGTTACATCAACCTGCAAGTTCCCGCCGGCGCAGCCAACCCGTCGCCGCCCATCGGGCCGGCGCTGGGTCAGCGCGGCGTGAACATCATGGAATTCTGCAAGGCGTTCAACGCCAAGACGCAAGAGATCGAGAAGAGCACGCCGATTCCCGTGACCATCACGGTGTATTCGGACAAATCCTTCACCTTCGTCACCAAGACCCCGCCGGCGAGCTTCTTCCTGAAGAAAGCCGCCAAGATTCAAAAAGGCTCCGCCATGGCCGGCAAGACTGCGCCGACCGGCAAGGTGACGCGCGCCCAGTGCCGCGAAATCGCCGAAACGAAAATGGCTGACCTGAACGCGAATGACCTGGACGCCGCCACGCTCATTATTGAGGGTTCGGCGCGCTCCATGGGCATCGAAGTGGTGGAGTAGGCGTCATGGCGAAAATTGCAAAACGGACTGCTGCCGCACGCACCGGCATTGACCGCGAGAAAGACCACGCGCTGGAAGCAGCGGTGGCTCTGGTCAAGGAACGCGCGACGGCCAAGTTCGACGAAACCATCGAAGTGGCGGTCAATCTGGGCGTCGACCCGCGTCACGCTGACCAGATGGTGCGCGGCGTGGTGTCGCTTCCCAACGGCACCGGGCGCTCTGTGCGCGTGGCCGTGTTCGCCAAGGACGCCAAGGCTGAAGAAGCCCTGAAAGCCGGTGCGGACGTGGTGGGCGCCGAGGATTTGTACGAAACCGTGGCCGCTGGCCAGATCGATTTCGACAAGGTCATCGCGACCCCGGACATGATGCCGCTCGTGGGCCGTCTGGGCAAAGTGCTCGGTCCGCGCGGCATGATGCCGAACCCGAAGGTCGGCACCGTGACCATGGACGTGGCCAAGGCTGTCGCCGACTCCAAGGGCGGCGCGGTCGAGTTCCGCGTGGAAAAAGCCGGCATCGTGCATGCCGGCGTGGGCAAGGCGAGCTTCTCGCAAGACGCGCTGGTGGAGAACATCCGCGCGCTGCTCGCCGGCCTGGTCAAATCCAAGCCCGCTGGCGCCAAGGGGCAGTATGTCCGGCGCATCTCGCTCAGCTCCACCATGGGGCCGGGCGTGAAGGTGGACGTGGCCGAAGCGTCAACCGGCGCTCCGGTCGAAGCGGCCTGATCAGGTCCGCTGAATAACGAGTTTTCCGCCCTCCGGCTTAAGGCCGGGCGGCGGGGTCAGGACCGGGCGCGGCGGCTGATGCCGTCACATCCGGTCCGACCTGTCCGAGATCCCGGGGGAGGGGCGCCTGCAAGCGCCGCTCTTAATTCACACGGCCCCGGGTGAGACAGAGCGACGACCAGAAATGTCCGGCGCGAGCCGGGGATGCATGGTTCGAGCCCTGGGGCAGGCAAGTCCGCGTTCGCGCGTCCTGCCTCGAATTCACGGGCGGACGTCTGGCGCGGCGGCTTGCGGGCCACCCGCGGTGGGTGGTCCGAACGAAGGGAGACCGCAATGGATCGTACGACCAAAGTGACGGCGGTCGGGGAGCTCACGGAGATTTTCTCCGCTTCCGGATCTGTCGTTCTGGCCCGCTATTCGGGCCTGACCGTTGCGGAAATGACCAAGCTGCGCGGCGAATTGCGCGCCAAGGGCGGACGGCTGAAGGTCGTCCGCAACCGGCTCGCCAAGATCGCCCTGAAGGGCCAGAAAAGCGAAAACGCCTCGGACATGTTCGAAGGTCCGATCGCCATCGCCTATTCTGAGGACTTCACCGCAGCGCCGAAGGTTGTCATCGAGTTCGCCAAATCGAACCCCAAGTTCGAAATCGTCGGCGGCTTCATGGAAGAGAATGTTTTCCCGGACGCCAAAAGCGTCGAGGCCCTCTCCAAGATGCCGTCGCGCGAAGAACTCATCGGCGCCATCGCAGCCCGCCTCATGGGCCAGGCCCGCGAGATCGTCTCGCGGCTTAACGCGCCAGGGTCCACCCTGGCCGGCCAGATTGAGGCGATCCGCGAGCAGGCAAGCAGCTGACGTCGTCTCCGCACACTCGAACCCGAACAACCCTGACCAACGCGAAGGAATATTATCATGGCTGATGTGGCCAAACTTGCTGACGAACTCCTGGGCCTGACGATTCTGGAAGCCAAGGAACTGAACGACATTCTCGAATCCAAAGGCATCAAGGCGGCGGCTGCCGCCGTGGCCTATGCCGCTCCGGCCGGCGACGCCGGCGGCGCTGCTGCGGAAGAGAAAACCGAATTTGACGTTGTGTTGCTCGACGCGGGCGACAAGAAAATCAACGTCATCAAAGAAGTCCGCGCCATCACTGGCCTGGGCCTGAAAGAAGCCAAGGATCTGGTCGAAGCGGGCGGCAAAACCGTCAAGGAAGGCGCCTCCAAGACCGAAGCCGAGGCTCTGAAAAAGCAGCTCGAAGACGCCGGCGCCAAAGTCGAGCTGAAGTAAGGATGTTGCGGCCAACGGCGCGGTTTCGCGCTGTAGCCGGAATATCTGGCGAACGCCTTGCGGGCGCATGGGGCTTCCCCGTGTGCCCGTAGAGGCGTCCGCACCGTCTGAAGCGCCGCCTGGGTATCCGTTCCGGAGCCAGGCGGCGGGCGCACGCTGACCACCCGCACGGGGTGGCGGCGACGACCGGAACGGATGCCGGGGGCCTGGTCCCCGGGAGCGCAAGGCGCCGGCGAGACCGGCGATAGGGAGCGAAAATGGGTCTGTCGTTCACGGGCAAGAAGCGCATCCGCAAATCATTCGGCCGCATCCCCGAAGCTGTGGTGATGCCGAACCTGATCGAGGTTCAAAAACACTCCTACGAGCAGTTCCTGCTCAAGGAAATCGGCTCGGCCGGGCGCCCTGATGAAGGGCTGCAGGCGGTGTTCAAATCGGTATTCCCGGTGCGTGATTTCTCCGAGCGTGCGGTGCTGGAGTTTGTCTCCTACGAGTACGAGGCGCCCAAGTTCGACGTCGAGGAATGCATCCAGCGTGACCTGACCTATGCCGCGCCGCTGAAAGTGAAGATGCGTCTCATCGTGTTTGAGGTGGACGAGGAAACCGGCTCACGTGCGGTCAAGGACATCACTGAGCAGGATGTCTATATGCGCGATCTCCCGCTCATGACCGACAAGGGCACGTTTATCGTCAACGGCACCGAGCGGGTGATCGTGTCCCAGATGCACCGCAGCCCGGGCGTGTTCTTTGACCATGACCGCGGCAAGACCCACGCGTCGGGCAAATTCCTGTTCGCCGCACGCATCATCCCGTATCGCGGCTCTTGGCTCGATCTGGAATTTGACGCCACGGACATTCTGCACGTGCGCATCGACCGCCGGCGCAAGCTGCCGGCCACGACGCTGCTCTATGCCCTGGGCATGGACAAGGAAGAGATCCTGGGCACGTTCTATGACCGGATCACCTATGAGCGCGTCAAGGAAGGCTGGACGCTGCCCTATCTCAAGGAACGCTGGCGCGGCGTGAAGCCTGTGCGCGACCTTGTGGATGCGCGCTCTGGCGAAGTTGTGGCCCCGGCGGGCAAGAAAATCGCCGCGCGCGCCGCCAACAAGCTGGCTGAAGACGGGCTGACCCATCTTCTGGTGTCGGCCGATGATCTGGTCGGGCGCTATGCCGCCGAGGACCTGGTCAATGTCGAGACCGGCGAGATTTTCGCCGAGGCTGGCGACGAGCTGACCGAGGAAGTGCTCGAGGCGCTGGCGGAAGCCGGCTTCGAGACCCTGGACGTGCTGGACATCGACGGTGTGGCGGGGGGCGGATACATGCGCACCACGCTGGCCGCCGACAAGAACGACTCGCGCGAGCAGGCGCTGGTGGACATCTACCGGGTCATGCGCCCGGGCGAGCCGCCCACGCCGGACACCGCCGATGCGCTGTTCAATGGCCTGTTCTTCGATCCCGAGCGCTATGACTTGTCGCCGGTCGGCCGGGTGAAGATGAATATGCGCCTGGATCTCGAATGCCCTGACGATGTGCGCGTGCTGCGCCGCGAGGACATTATCGAGGTGCTGCGCGTGCTCCTGAACCTGCGCGACGGCAAGGGCGAAATCGACGATATCGACAATCTCGGCAACCGCCGGGTGCGCTCGGGCGGCGAGCTGATGGAGAACCAGTACCGCATCGGTCTGTTGCGCATGGAGCGCGCCATCAAGGAGCGCATGAGCTCGGTGGATATCGAGACCGTGATGCCCCACGACCTGGTCAACGCCAAGCCGGCGGCCGCCGCGGTGCGCGAGTTCTTCGGCTCGTCCCAGCTGTCCCAGTTCATGGACCAGACCAACCCGCTGTCTGAAGTCACCCACAAGCGCCGCCTGTCGGCGCTCGGGCCGGGCGGTCTGACGCGCGAACGTGCGGGCTTCGAGGTGCGCGACGTGCACCCGACCCATTACGGCCGCATCTGCCCCATTGAAACGCCTGAAGGCCCGAATATCGGCCTGATCAACTCGCTCTCGACCTTTGCGCGGGTCAACAAGTACGGCTTTATCGAAAGCCCGTACCGCAAGGTGGAGAAGGGCAAGCTCACCGATCAGGTGGACTATCTGTCGGCCATGCAGGAAGCGCGCTACGCCATCGCCCAGGCCAACGCCACGGTCGGTGATGACGGCATGCTGGCGAACGAGTTCGTCAACTGCCGCGTCGGTCAGAACCGTGACGCCACATTGGTGCCGCGCGAAGACGTGGATTATATCGACGTGTCGCCCAAGCAGGTGGTCTCCGTGGCCGCGGCGCTGATCCCCTTCCTGGAAAATGACGACGCCAACCGCGCCCTGATGGGCTCGAACATGCAGCGTCAGGCCGTGCCGCTTCTGCGCAATGAAGCGCCGCTGGTGGGCACCGGCATGGAAGATGTGGTGGCGCGCGATTCCGGCGCTGCGGTCGCAGCCCGCCGCGACGGCGTGGTCGAGCAGGTGGACGCCCAGCGTATCGTGGTGCGCACCACCGGCGAAATCGGCGCGGCCGAGTCCGGCGGTGATATCTAACGCCTGTCCAAATTCCAGCGGTCCAACCAGTCGACCTCGATCAACCAGCGTCCCATCGTGAAGGTGGGCGACCGGGTCCAGCCCGGCGACATCATAGCCGCCGGCCCGTCCACCGATCTGGGCGAGCTGGCGCTGGGGCGCAATATCCTCGTCGCCTTCATGCCCTGGAATGGCTACAACTTCGAGGACTCCATCCTGGTGTCCGAGCGCATCGTGCGCGATGACGTGTTCACCTCGATCCATATCGAGGAGTTCGAGGTTATGGCCCGCGACACCAAGCTGGGGCCCGAGGAGATCACCCGCGACATCCCGAACGTCGGCGAGGAGGCCCTGCGCAATCTCGACGAAGCCGGGATCGTGGCGATCGGCGCCGAGGTGGAAGCCGCCGACATTCTGGTCGGCAAGGTGACCCCGAAAGGCGAAAGCCCGATGACGCCGGAGGAGAAGCTCCTGCGCGCCATCTTCGGTGAAAAGGCGTCGGACGTGCGCGACACCTCGCTGCGCCTGCCGCCGGGCGCCACGGGCACCGTCGTGGACGTGCGCGTGTTCAACCGCCACGGCGTGGACAAGGACGAACGCGCCATCTCCATCGAGCGTGACGAGATCGCCCGCCTGGGCGAGGACCGCGAAGACGAGCTGGCGATCCTGGAGCGCGACATCTTCTCGCGCCTGCAGGAGATTTTGCTGGACAAGACCGCCGTGGCCGGACCCAAAGGCTTCAAGAAAGGCGCGGTCACCGAGGCCGCCCTGGAGGAGACCCCGCGCTCGCAATGGTGGAAAATCGGCCTGGACGACGAGAAGGCCATGGCCGAAGTCGAGGCGCTCAAAAAGCAATACGACGAGTCCAAGGCCCGTCTCGACCGGCGCTTTGAAGACAAGGTGGAGAAGGTCCAGCGCGGCGACGAGATGCCGCCGGGCGTGATGAAGATCGTCAAGGTCTTCGTCGCCATCAAGCGCAAGATCCAGCCGGGCGACAAGATGGCCGGCCGTCACGGCAACAAGGGCGTCATCTCCAAGATCATCCCGATCGAGGACATGCCGTTCATGGAAGACGGCACCCATGTCGATATCGTGCTGAACCCGCTGGGCGTGCCTTCGCGCATGAACGTGGGTCAGATCCTGGAGACCCATCTGGGCTTCGCCTGCAAGGGCTTGGGCAAGATGATCGGCGAGGCCTACGAGGCTTACCAGCGCGACGGCAAGGCCGAAAATCTGGCCAAGTCGATCCGCTATGCTTACGGCGATGATCAGGAACTGCCCGAGTCTGAAGAGGATCTGGCCGAGCTGGCGCGCAATCTGACCAACGGGATCGCCATTGCGACCCCGGTGTTTGACGGCGCGCGCGAGCCTGACGTGGTGGAGTACCTGAAAAAGGCCGGGCTCGACGAGAGCGGCCAGTCGGTGGTCTATGACGGCCTGACCGGCGAGCCGTTCCGGCGCAAGGTCACCGTCGGCGTGAAGCATATCCTGAAGCTGCACCACCTGGTGGATGACAAGATCCACGCCCGCTCCATCGGCCCGTACTCGCTGGTCACCCAGCAGCCGCTGGGCGGCAAGGCGCAGTTCGGCGGCCAGCGCTTCGGCGAGATGGAAGTGTGGGCCCTGCAGGCGTATGGCGCGGCCTATACGCTGCAGGAAATGCTCACCGTGAAGTCCGACGACGTGGCCGGGCGCACCAAGGTCTATGAGGCCATCGTGCGCGGCGACAACGCCTTCGAGGCCGGGATTCCGGAAAGCTTCAACGTGCTGATCAAGGAAATGCGTTCGCTGGGTCTGAACGTGGAGCTGGCCAACCAGTAATCCCGCGTCCAACCCCGTCACAGCGCCGTTAAGTCTTGGGGGCGGTATAGCCGGCCCCTCCGGCCCCCGCCGCCGCCACCGTCAAGGAGACGGACAATGAACCAAGAGGTCATGAACATCTTCAATCCGTCGGTCGAAGGCCCCGCCTTCGACCGGATCCGGATTTCGCTGGCCAGCCCGGAGAAGATTCTCTCCTGGTCCTTCGGCGAGGTGAAGAAGCCCGAAACGATCAATTACCGCACGTTCAAGCCCGAGCGCGACGGCCTGTTCTGCGCGCGCATCTTTGGCCCGATCAAGGACTATGAGTGCCTGTGCGGCAAGTACAAGCGCATCAAGTACAAGGGCATTATCTGCGAGAAGTGCGGCGTGGAAGTGACGCTGGCGCGCGTGCGCCGCGAGCGCATGGGCCATATCGAGCTGGCCGCGCCGGTTGCGCATATCTGGTTCCTGAAATCGCTGCCCTCGCGCATCTCGATGATGATGGACATGGCGCTCAAGGATGTGGAGCGCGTGCTCTACTTTGAAGCCTATATCGTCATGGAGCCGGGCCTGACCCCACTGCAGAAGCACCAGCTTCTGACCGAGGAAGAGTATTACGAGGCCGTCGACGAGTATGGCGAGGACGCCTTCACCGCCGGCATCGGCGCCGAGGCGATCCGCGAGATCATGATCGGCATGGACCTGGCCAAAGAAGTCGAGCGCATGCGTGAAGACATGCTCGAGACCGGGTCGGAGCTCAAGCTGAAGAAGCTTTCCAAGCGTATCAAGCTCTTGGAATCCTTCATGCTGTCGAAGAACAAGCCGGAATGGATGATCATGACCGTGGTTCCGGTCATCCCGCCCGAGCTGCGCCCGCTGGTGCCGCTGGACGGCGGCCGCTTTGCGACCTCCGACCTCAACGATCTGTACCGCCGGGTGATCAACCGGAATAACCGCCTGAAGCGCCTGATCGAGCTGCGCGCGCCGGACATCATCATCCGCAACGAGAAGCGCATGCTTCAAGAAGCGGTCGATGCATTGTTCGACAACGGCCGCCGGGGCCGGGTGATCACGGGCGCGAACAAGCGTCCGCTGAAATCGCTCGCCGACATGCTCAAGGGCAAGCAGGGCCGGTTCCGCCAGAACCTGCTGGGCAAGCGCGTCGACTATTCGGGCCGCTCGGTGATCGTGGTGGGTCCCGAGCTGAAGCTGCACGAGTGCGGCCTGCCCAAGAAGATGGCGCTGGAGCTGTTCAAGCCCTTCATCTACGCGCGTCTCGACGCCAAGGGCCTGTCGGGCACGGTCAAGCAATCCAAGAAGCTGGTCGAGAAAGAACGCCCCGAAGTGTGGGACGTGCTCGACGAGGTGATCCGCGAGCACCCGGT
>JAIUMW010000123.1 GCA_022565365.1 Oceanicaulis sp. | reverse complement strand
GGCGGGCAGACCGCGCTCAATTGCGCGCTGGAGCTGGACCGGCGCGGCGTGCTGGAGCTGTTCGGGGGGGCTTTGAGCGGCGCGCGCGCCGACGTCATCGACAAGGCCGAAAACCGCGAGCGCTTCCGCAACGCCATGGATTCCATCGGGCTGGAAAGCCCCAAATCGCGCACCGCCCATACGCTGGCTGCAGCGGAAATCGTGCTGGAGGAGCTTGGGCTTCCCGCGGTGATCCGCCCGTCCTTCACCATGGGCGGCACGGGCGGCGGCATCGCCTATAATATCGAGGAATTCCGCGAGATCGTCGCGTCGGGCGTGTACACCTCCCCGGTCACCGAAGTGCTGATCGAGGAGAGCGTGGTCGGCTGGAAGGAATTCGAGATGGAGGTGGTCCGCGACCGCGCGGACAATTGCATCATCGTATGCTCCATCGAGAATGTGGACCCGATGGGCGTGCATACCGGCGATTCCATCACCGTGGCCCCGGCGCTGACCCTCACCGACAAGGAATACCAGCGCATGCGCTCGGCCTCGATCGCGGTCTTGCGCGAAATTGGTGTGGAGACCGGCGGCTCCAATGTGCAGTTCGCGGTCAATCCAGCTGACGGGCGCATGGTGGTCATCGAGATGAATCCGCGCGTGTCGCGCTCCTCGGCATTGGCGTCGAAAGCCACCGGCTTTCCCATCGCCCGCGTCGCGGCCAAGCTGGCGGTGGGCTATACGCTGGACGAGATCGACAACGACATCACCGGCGGCGCGACACCGGCGAGTTTCGAGCCGACGATTGACTATGTGGTCACGAAAATCCCGCGCTTCGCGTTCGAGAAATATCCCGGCGCCAAGGACAGCCTGACCACGTCGATGAAATCGGTGGGCGAGGCCATGGCCATTGGCCGCTGCTTCCAGGAAAGCATGCAAAAAGCGCTGCGCAGCCTGGAAACCGGCCTGTCGGGCTTTGACGAGATCGCGATAGCCGGCCTCGACACCGCCGAGGATGACGCAGCGCGCCGTCAGGCGGTGCTCGCCGCCCTGTCCCAGCCCACCCCGGACCGTCTGCGCGTCATCGCCCAGGCCTTCCGCGAAGGGCTGAGCGTGGACAGCATTTACGCAGCCTGCGCCTATGAGCCCTGGTTCCTGCGCCAGATCGAGGAGATCGTGGCCGCCGAAGAGGATGTGCGCATGCTGGGCCTGCCCGGCGATGCGTCCGGCATGCGCCGGCTGAAAGCCATGGGCTTCGCCGATGCGCGTCTGGCGGCCGTTTCCGGCGCCAGCGAAGCGGAGGTGACCGCCGCGCGCCGCGCCCGGGGCGTGCGCCCGGTCTACAAGCGGGTAGACACGTGCGCGGCGGAGTTCGCGGCGGTGACGCCCTACATGTACTCTACCTACGAGACCGGCGGGGCGTGCGAGAGCGAGCCCACAGGCCGCAAGAAGGCCGTCATTCTGGGCGGCGGGCCGAACCGGATCGGCCAGGGCATCGAGTTTGACTATTGCTGCTGCCACGCGGCGTTTGCGTTCGCCGACATGGACATTGAGTCCATCATGGTGAACTGCAATCCCGAAACCGTCTCCACCGATTACGACACCGCCGACCGGCTGTATTTCGAGCCGCTCACCGCCGAGGACGTGATTGAGCTCATCGAGACCGAGCGCGCCAATGGCGAGCTGCTTGGCGTGGTGGTGCAGTATGGCGGCCAGACGCCGCTGAAACTGTCCGCTGACCTCGAGGCCGCGGGCATCCCCATTCTGGGCACCAGCCCCGACGCCATCGATCTGGCTGAAGACCGCGAGCGCTTCAAGGCGCTGCTGGACGAGCTGAACCTGAAACAGCCGCCCAATGTCATCGCCCGCTCGGTGGAGGAAGCGACCGTCGCCGCGCGCACGCTGGGCTTCCCGCTGGTGCTGCGCCCCTCCCACGTGCTGGGCGGGCGCGGCATGGAGATCGTGCGCGAACAGGAAAGCTTCGAGCGCTATATCCGCGAGGCGGTGCATGTCTCGGGCAAATCGCCCCTTCTGCTGGACCGCTATCTGTCCGACGCCTCGGAAGTGGATGTGGACGCGGTGTGCGATGGCGACAGCGTCTGGGTCGCCGGGATCATGGAGCATATCGAGGAGGCCGGGGTGCATTCAGGCGACAGCGCCTGCGTCCTGCCGCCCTATTCGCTGTCGCCTGAAACCGTGGCCGAGCTGCGCCGCGAGACTGAGGCGCTGGCCCGCGCCATCAAGGTGAAAGGGCTGATGAATGTGCAGTTCGCGGTCAAGGATGGCGAGATTTTCCTCCTGGAGGTCAATCCGCGCGCCAGCCGCACTGTGCCCTTCGTGGCCAAGGCCATTGGCGCGCCTGTGGCGCGCATCGCCGCCCAGGTCATGGCCGGGCGCATGCTCAGCAGTTTTGATCTGCCCAAGGGTGATCCCAAGCATGTGTCGGTGAAGGAAGCGGTGATGCCGTTTGCGCGCTTCCCCGGCGTGGACCCTGTGCTGGGCCCGGAAATGCGCTCCACCGGCGAGGTGATGGGTATTGATGCGCGCTTTGAAGCCGCCTTCGCCAAGGCCCAGCTGGGCGCAGGCGTGAACCTGCCGCGCACCGGCGCGGTGTTCATATCGCTGAAGGATTCCGACAAGGCGGCGATGATCGAACCGTGCCGCACCCTGACCGGGCTCGGGTTTGAAGTGCTGGCCACCGGCGGTACGGCGCAGGCGCTGGAAGACGCCGGTGTGGCGGTGCGCCGGGTCAACAAGGTGTTCGAGGGCCGGCCCCATATCGTGGACGCCATCAAGAATGGCGAGGTGCAGCTGGTGTTCAACACCACAGAGGGCCAGCGCTCGCTGATCGACAGCTATTCCATCCGCCGCACGGCGCTGGATATGCGCGTGCCGTGCTACACCACGGCCTCGGCGGCGCGCGCCGCGATCAAGTCAATTGCGGTGATTGATGCAGGCCAGCTTGAACCGCGCTCGCTCCAATCCTATTCTAGTAGATCGCAATGAGCCTGCCCTTAGCCGGGCAGGCTTTGATTTACAGGCGTTCAATACGCGAAACGGGACATCCATGCAGAAGATCCCCATGACCGCCGAGGGCCATCGCGCCCTCGACGATGAACTCAGGCACCTCAAGTCGGTGGAGCGCCCGGCGGGGAGCCAGGCGATATCCGAGGCGCGTGAGCACGGCGATTTGTCGGAAAACGCCGAGTACCATGCCGCCAAGGAGCGCCAGGGCTGGATCGAGGGACGTTTGCAAGAGCTTGAGGACAAGCTGGCGCGCGCCCAGGTGATCGACCCCACCAAGCTGTCCGGCTCGACGGTGAAATTCGGCGCCACGGTCACCGTGGTGGACGAGGACACCGACGCCGAGGCGACCTACAAGATCGTCGGCGATGACGAGGCTGACGTGAAATCGGGCAAGGTCTCGATCTCCTCGCCCATCGCGCGCGCCCTGATCAACAAGGAAACCGGCGACGTGGTGGAAGTCACCGCGCCCGGCGGCGTGAAAACCTACGAGATCCTGAAAGTGCAGTGGATCTGAGCAACCGGCCGGTGCATGCTTGAGCTGCTCGCAGCCGGCGGCGGCCCCGCCGGCTGCTTGCGTTTGCGCCCACCTCCGGCAAGGCTGTCTTGATGCGCTGCGGCGCCGGGGCTGAGGGAGACGGGTTGCGATGACCAGTATCTGGGCGCTCACCACGGGCGAGGCGGGCATGCGCACGCAGGCGCGGGGCCTGGCCGCCCGGATCAGCGCGTCCTATGAGGACAAGCTCTTCCCCCTGCCCGCGCCCTGGTCCTGGCTGCCCGGCCATCTGGCGCCGTTTGCGCTGATGCGCGCCGCGCCTCACGGGCTGGCCCCGCCCTGGCCGGATCTTCTGATCACCTGCGGGCGGCGCTCGGTGGCGGCGGCGCTGGCGATACGCCGCGCCTCCAGGGGGCGCACGCGGCTGGTGCATATCCAGAACCCGCAAGCGCCGGCCCGTCTGTTCGATCTGGTCATCCCCATGAAGCATGACCGCCTGGAGGGCCCCAATGTCCTGCCGGTGGCCACCGCCCTGCACCCGTTCACGCCCGAAGTGCTGGCCGCGGCCCGGGCCGAATGGGCTGGCGCGCTCAAACCCGATTCCCGCCCGCTGCTGGGCGTGATGATCGGCGGCCCCACCGGGCGCATGGAGATGACAGAGGATGTGGTGGACGGCGTGCTCTCAGCTGTCTCAGCCTTTCGTGAGCAGACCGATGGCCGCGTCCGGATCACGCCGTCGCGGCGCACGCCCGAACCGGTGCGCGCGCGCCTGCGCGAGGCGGCGCTGGCGGATGAGTTTGTGGATGTCTGGTCCGGCGAGGGCGCCAATCCCTATGCCGGCATGCTGGCGTGCTGTGACCGGTTTCTGGTCACGGGCGAGTCGGTCTCCATGGTGTCTGAAGCGCTGAGCTCCGGCGCGCCGGTGCATGTGGCGCGGCTGCCGGGCATGGGCGCGCGCCATCAGGCGTTTCTGGACATGCTGGAGGGCGACGGCGCGATTTCCCGCCTGAGCGGCGGCGCGCTGGACCTCGGCCACACAGGGACCGGCCCCACCGATCCGGGCGAGCTGGCCGCCGCGCGCGTGCGTGCTTTGCTGGACGTGTGATCAGGCCGCCGAGACCACCGGGTCGTGCGGGAAGGCGAGCTGCTCGCGCGCGCGCCATTCGGGTTTCACATAGTTGATGATGATGGACTGGCGCACGCCGGGGATCGGGCGCGGCTCGAAGCCGTGCCAGGTATTATTGGCGGGGATGAACACCATGGCGTGATTGGGCCGGAAAGCCGTGCGCGCCGCATGGGTGTCGCGGTCCTGATAGATGTCCGTGCCCAGCGCGTCATGCCCGGGATCGCCCGACAGATAGAGCAGCATGGTGAACACCTTGGCGCCTATATCGGTATGGGGATGCAGCCAGAAGCCTTCGGTGTCCTGGGCGTATTCGATGCGCAGATAATTGCCGTCGAGCGTGGCGCCGAAAAACTCTCCCAGCGTGCGGATCATGTCGGGCGCCTGGAAGGCGCCGGCCACATCGCCAAAGGCGGGAAACCGCACGGTGTTGGGGGCGTCGAAATACTGGCGCGTGGAATTATTCGCCTCGCGCGTGCCGGAGGTTTCCAGTTCCGGCGCGGGCAGCGGGACAGCCTGCAGCTCGCGCACGATATCATCGGGCAGGAGTGCATCCAGGAACCAGTGCCGGTATGGCGCGTCGTGCGCTTTCGCCGCAGCAAAGGACGCGCGCAGCGTTGATTTGACGTTTTCGATGCGGTTCATGACACTCACCCGGTCAAAAGCATGGACTTGGGACCTATAGAGCGCATCTGGCCGGGTCAACCAAATCCGGTGCCGTACCGGGACCGGCGCCTGCGCCGGGGTCACATTGACGGGAGCAGACGTGCGCAGGACTTGAAATGGCGCGCCTGCGCTGCGACATCAGGCTCTCCCGGCCCCCATCCCCCCGCCCACAGGAGCGCCCGCCATGACCCGCCTGACCGCCGCTCCTCTCTACGCCGCCAGCCGGATCCGCGCGGGCGCACTGACCCGCAGCGAGCTGCACCGCATCGACCCTGAACGCGACTGGAACCCGGCCTTGCTGGACCGCCTCACAGGCGAGACTCAAACCGGCGAATCCGCTCAGGACTGACCCTTAACGCTATAGACACCCAACGAAGGAAACCGGCCCCATGAGCGAGACCCGTCACGCCAGACTTGTGATCATCGGATCGGGCGCAGCCGGCTACACCGCCGCCATCTATGCTGCGCGCGCCATGCTGGAGCCGCTGCTGATCACCGGCATGCAGCCGGGCGGCCAGCTGACCATCACCACCGATGTGGAGAATTATCCCGGCTTCGCCGATGTCATCCAGGGCCCCTGGCTGATGGATCAGATGCGCGCCCAGGCCGAGCATGTGGGCACGCAATTCGCGCAGGATCTGATCATGGAGGCGGATCTGTCGGCCCGCCCGTTCCGCTTGGTGGGCGATTCCGGCACGGTCTACACCGCCGATGCGGTGATCATCGCCACCGGCGCCAGCGCCAAATGGCTGGGCCTGCCCAGCGAAGAGGCCTTCCAGGGATTCGGCGTCTCGGCCTGCGCCACATGCGACGGATTTTTCTATCGCGGCAAGCAGGTCGTGGTCGTCGGCGGCGGCAATACGGCGGTGGAAGAGGCGCTGTTCCTGACCAATTTCGCCTCCAAGGTCACGCTGGTGCACCGGCGCGATTCCTTGCGCGCGGAAAAGATCATGCAGGACCGCCTGTTCAAGCACCCCAAGATCGAGGTGGTCTGGGACAGCGAGCTGGATGAAATCCTCGGCGCGGCCGAGCCTGTGCGCGGGGTCACGGGCGTGCGCCTGAAGCACGCCAAAACCGGTGAGACGCAAGAGATTCCCGCTGACGGCGTGTTCATCGCCATCGGCCACGCGCCCGCCACCGAGCTGTTCGCCAGCCAGCTGGAAACCAAGTCGGGCGGCTATCTGGTCACGGCGCCTGATTCCACCGCCACCTCCATCCCCGGCGTGTTCGCAGCGGGCGATGTCACGGACGACAAATACCGCCAGGCGGTGACGGCGGCGGGCATGGGTTGCATGGCGGCGCTGGAGGCCGAGCGCTTCCTGGCCGCTGCGGCGCATGACGCGGAAGCGGACGCAGCGTGAGCACAGGTTCGCGGATCACCGGGTAACTGACCCAAGGCACGCGAGTTACGCGAAATTCATGCGCGCGTAACATCACAATGGGATAGATTTGCGTATACACCGCACATCGCAGCTCTCTCAACGTCAGGACATTTGTCATGTCAGTATCGATTCAAGCCTGCCGCCGCCTGGCGGGCGCTCTTCTGGCGGGCTGCGCGCTCGCGGTCGCCCCGGCGGCTTTCGCCCAGCCCTCGGGCGAGCTGGCCCGCTTTGCGGAGGCGGACGACACCAGCCGCATCGTGATTGACTACGGAGTGTGGAGCGAGTTGCTGAACGGGATCGTGTTTGATGTGGGCCACTCAAACCGGCGCCCGGCCATGGGCCGCGCCCAGATCACCGGCTCGCTCATCTCGCCCGAGACCTCCAGCCGCTACCGGTATGAGACCAACCGGGTCGTGTATCATCTGATGGAAGATGATCACCGCGAGCTGATCTCGGCCTATCGCGCCGAGCTGGAGGCGCTGCCCTCTCAGGTGGCGCTGTCCTCGCTGAACCCGAACGAGCAGCTGGCCTACTGGCTGAACCTGCACAATGTGGTGGTGATCGACGAGCTGGCGAGCCGCTACCCGGTGACCCGCGTGAATAGTCAGCGTATTAACGGCGAGCCCTTCCATGATGCGAAAATCATCACTGTGGACGGCGTGCGCCTGAGCCTGAACGATATCCGCCTGCGCATTGTGGGCGAGGGCTGGAGCGATCCGCTGGTCATGTACGGGTTTTTCTCCGGCGCCATTGGCGGCCCGACCGTGCGCAATGAAGCCTTCTCCGGCGCCCGGGTCTGGACCCAGCTGCGCCTGAACGCGCGTGAGTTTGTCAACGGCCTGCGCGGTATCGACACCAATCGCCGGCGCACCATGATCTCGCCGGTCTATGCCGAGCATCGCGGCCTGTTCCCCGACTGGCCGATGGATCTCTACGCCCATCTGGCGGGCCTGGCTGATTCCGCGTCGGACGATCTGGCGCCGTTTGACGGCGAGCCGGCCTATGTCAATTACGACTGGGCCATTGCCGACCTGACCAACGGGCGGAAAGGCTGCAATAGCGGCGCGGATTCCAGCCCGTTGACAGTCGTCAGCGCGAGAGGCTCAACCTCGGCTGCGATTGATTGCAACGTATTGCCGCTGCAGGCGCGCACCCTGGTCGAGGTTGTCGTGGCCCGCCGGCTGGAATTCATGCGCCAGGGCCGCCTGGGCCAGGTGACGGTGCGTGACATCCCCACCAATCCCGACGCCAGACGCGACGAGGACGGCGATTCGCGCTGATTGCCGCAGCGCGGCTGATACCCTTGGCGCAAGGGGCGGGGCGGGTTAGTCAGATGACCATGACCCCCTCCGCCCCGGCGTCCACCGCCTCCGCCCCTGCTGCGCCCCCCACCCCGCCTTGCGCCATTGATCTGCACGGCGTGCGCTTCGGCTATGGGCGGCGCGGGCCTGCGGTCATTGATATCGAGCGTTTTACGGTGAAGCCGGGCGAGCGCGTGTTCCTCAAGGGCGCCAGCGGCTCGGGCAAATCGACCCTGCTGGGCCTGATCGCCGGCATTCTCGACGCCAATGAGGGCGCGGTGCGGGTGCTGGGCGAGGATTTGTCGGCCATGAGCGCGGCGCGCCGCGACCGCTTCCGGGCGGACCGGCTGGGCGTCATTTTTCAGATGTTCAATCTCCTGCCCTGGCTTCCCGCCGGGGCCAATATCACCCTGCCCGGACGCTTTTCCGAGGCCCGGCGCCCAGACGGCGCGGCGGCGCTGGAGGCGGAAGGCCGCCGCCTGCTGGCCCGGCTGGGGCTGGACCCGGACATTATCTGGACGCGCCCGGCGCGGGCCTTGTCCGTGGGGCAGCAGCAGCGCGTGGCCGCGGCGCGCGCTTTGATCGGGCGGCCGGGCCTGATCCTGGCCGACGAGCCGTCCCGCGCGCTGGACGCTGACAGCCGCGACGCCTTCATCACCCTGTTGATGGAGGAATGCGCCGCCTCGGGTGCGGCGCTGGTGTTTGTCAGCCATGACGGATCGCTGGCGGGTCATTTTGACCGCGCCGAGGATCTTGCCTCATTGAACCGCGCCCGGCTCGCGGAGGCCACGTCATGAGCGGAGCGCCGATATTCTCGCTGGCCTGGCGGTCGATTCTCAGCCGGGGCCTCACCGCAGCGCTCACGATCGCCATCGTGGCGGTGTCGGTGATGCTGTTCCTCGGGGTGGAGAAGGCGCGCGAAGGCGCGCGCG
>JAIUMW010000122.1 GCA_022565365.1 Oceanicaulis sp. | reverse complement strand
CGGCGCTGTGGGCGCGCCGCTCCTCGGCCAGCACGGCGGCGAGCTCAGCGGCGAAAGCCGCGCCGTCCTCGCCCGCCAGTGCGTATTCGGCCAGCTCGCCCCGGGTCAGCTCGGCGAAGGCCGTGTCATGGTCATAGGTTTCGTAATGGCCCAGCGCCTCGTCAGGGCCGTGAGCATCGGCCGGGGCCTGCACGAGCAGCGCCAGGGCCAGAAGGGACAGGATCATGGGTGTGCTCCATATGGCTTGCAGGCAGGCTAGCTGACCATCGCGCGCGGCGCCAGCGCAGCGGCAAAACCGGTTCCCGCGCGCCCTGAAACCAGGCTAGAACTCACCCCATGACCCGCCGCCCCATCCTCGCCATCGCCTATGATTTTGACGGCACGCTGTCGCCGGGCTCCATGCAGGAGCATTCCTTCATTCCCGAGATCGGGGAGGACAAGGAGGCGTTCTGGGCGCGGGTGAATGGCGATGCGGCGCGGCTGAAAGCCGACAATATCCTTGTCTACATGCACGAAATGGTCAAAGCCGCGCGCAAGCAGGGCGTGCGATTCCGCAAGGAGGACATCCAGCGACACGGCGCGCGCGTGGGCTTCTTTCCCGGCGTCGCCGAGGGCTGGTTCGCGCGCCAGCGCGACCGCGGCGCGGCGGCGGGGCTGGATGTGCAGCACTACATCATCTCGTCGGGTCTCAAAGAGATGATCGAGGCCAGCGCCATCGGGCCGGAATTCGCCGCCATCTTCGCCTCGGAATTCAAATACGACGCCAATGACGTGCCCGAGTGGGCCGCCGCCTCGGTGAATTACACCAACAAGACCCAGTTCCTGTTCCGCATCAACAAGGGCGTTCTGGACGCCGGCGACCACGCCGCGGTCAATCGCTATGTGCCCGAGGACGAGCGCCCGGTGCCGTTCCGCAACATGATCTATGTGGGCGATGGCGACACCGACGTGCCGTGCATGCCCACGGTCAAGGAACAGGGCGGCGTGTCCATCGCCGTGCACCCGCCAGAAGACGAGGCCCTGGCGGCCAAGACCGCCCAGCTGAAAGCCGACCGCCGGGTGCATTTCACGGCCCAGGCCGACTTCACCGAGGGCTCAGGCCTGGACGTCTATGTCGCCGCCGCCATCGACAAGATCGCGGCGGTGGAGCGGTTGACGGCGCTGGAACGCGGCTGAGCGCGCGGGTTCAGGCACGGGTGCGGCGAGGCGCCCCATCGCGCACGGCGTCGGAATGCGCCAATTATCCCTAGATTGATAAGGGATATTCCATGAGCCGCCGCGACACGCTTTTGCACCACGCCACCCAGCGCACGCCGCGCTATACCAGCTATCCCACCGCGCCGCATTTTCATGAGGGCGTGGACGCCGCCATGCTGACCGGCTGGCTGCAGGCGCTGGATCCGGCCCGGCCGGTCTCGCTCTATGTCCATGTGCCCTATTGCCGGTCGCTGTGCTGGTATTGCGGCTGCAACACCCGCGCAACCACGCGCGCCGAGCCTGTGGCGGCCTATCTGGAAAAGCTATTGGCCGAACTTGATCTCCTGACCGCGCGCCTGCCGGGACGGATGCAGATCTCTCATTTCGCCATGGGCGGAGGCACGCCGGCCATCCTGTCGCCGGACCAGATCACCCGCCTGATGGACGCGGTGCGCGCGCGCTTTGAGTTTCAGCCCGGCGCAGAGCTCTCCATCGAGATTGATCCGCGCCACTTCACCCGCGCGGACGCGGACGGTCTGGCGCGCACCGGCTTCACCCGCGCCTCCACCGGGGTGCAGAGCTTCGATCCGGCGGTGCAGGCGGCGATCAACCGCATCCAGCCCTGGGAGCTGGCGGCCATCGCCTTTGACCGGCTGCGCGAGGCGGGCGTGAGCGCGATCAATATTGACCTGCTCTACGGCCTGCCGCGCCAGAGCACAGCCAGCGCGCGCGCCAGCGCCGAGGCCGCCGCCGACCTCATGCCCGACCGGCTGGCGGTGTTCGGCTACGCCCATGTGCCCCACATGATGGCCCATCAGCGCCTGATCCGGGACGAGGACCTGCCCGATGCGCGTGGCCGCCTCGATCAGGCCGACGCCATGGAGGATGCACTCACGCAGGCGGGCTATCAGGCCATCGGGATTGACCATTACGCCCGCCCCGATGACGCGATGGCGCGCGCGCTGAACACGCGCACCCTCAAGCGCAATTTCCAGGGCTACACCACCGATCCGTCCGACACGCTGCTGGGTCTGGGCGCCTCGGCGATCTCCGCCCTGCCCCAGGGCTATGTCCAGGCCCATAGCGATGTGCGCGCCTGGGGCCAGGCCGTGGAGGCCGGGCGGCTGCCTGTGCGGAGGGGCGTGGCGATTAGTGATGAGGACCGGATTCGCCGGGCGGTGATCGAGCAGCTGATGACCTATTTCGAGGCGGACCCGGCCGCCATCGCCGCCGCCCACGGCCTGCCTGCGCCACAGGCCGATCTGTCCGCTCTGGAGCAGGCGGGGATCGTCATGCGCGAGGGCGCCCGGATCCGCATTGCGCCGGGCTACCGGCCGCTGGCGCGCCTGGCCGCAGCGGCGTTCGATGCATACCTGACGACAGGCGCTGCACGTCATTCGGTCTCGGTGTGACATCCATCAAGGCGCCCCGCCCCCTCGCATGCGCGCGCTCAAGGCTCTATCTCTGACGTCAGACAGCGTCAGGAGCCGACATGACCACAGATGCGTTCGCCGCCTTCGAGTTTGACGCCGCCGATGCGGCCCGCGTGCTGGACCAGGCCCTGGCCGGCGCCGATGACGGGGAATTGTTTCTGGAGACCTCGGCGTCGGAATCGCTCGCCTTTGATGATGGCCGGCTGAAGATCGCCAATTTCTCGTCGGAGCGCGGGTTTGGCCTGCGCGCGGTGTTTGGCGAGACCACCGGGTTTGCCCATTCCAGCGATCCGGGTCTGGCCGCGCTGACGCGCGCCGCCGAGACGGCGTCCGCCGCCCGCAAGGGCCGCGACGCGGTGATGGCTCCGCCGCCCGCCCGCGCCAATCAGCGCCTCTATGACGATGTGGACGTGATCGCCGAGCCGGGCTTTGAGGCGAAATCGGCCCTGCTGGCCGAGATCGACGCCTGGGTGCGCGCGCAGGATTCCAGCGTGGTGCAGGTCTCGGCGTCGCTGGCCGGGTCGCGCCGGGTGATCGCCATTGTGCGCGCTGGCGGCGATGTGCGCGCCGAGGTGCGCCCGCTGGTGCGCCTGAACGTCTCGGTGACCTGCGAGCGTGACGGACGGCGCGAGACCGGATCGGCGGGCGCAGGCGGGCGCGCGGCGTTCGAACACTGGCTGGCGCCCGAAAGCTGGAAGAGCCTCGCCGCCGAGGCGCTGCGCCTGGCCCATGTCAATCTGGAAGCGGTGGACGCCCCGGCGGGCGAATGGCCGGTGGTGCTGGGGCCGGGCTGGCCGGCCGTGCTGCTGCATGAGGCGGTGGGGCACGGTCTGGAAGGCGATTTCAACCGCAAGGGCACCAGCGCGTTTGCCGGCAAGCTCGGCCAGCAAGTGGCGGCCAAGGGCGTGACCATTGTCGATGACGGCACACTGGCCGACCGGCGCGGCTCCTTGTCCTTTGATGATGAGGGCACGCCCAGCTCGCGCACCGTGCTGATCGAGGACGGGGTGCTGCCCGGCTATATGCAGGACCGCCAGAACGCGCGGCTGATGGGCATGGCGCCCACCGGCAACGGACGGCGCGAAAGCTACGCCCACCCGGTCATGCCGCGCATGACCAACACCATCATGGAGAACGGCGCCCATGATCCGGGCGAGATTCTGGAAAGCCTGAATGACGGCATTTACGCCAAGAATTTCGGCGGCGGCCAGGTGGACATCACCTCAGGCAAATTCGTGTTCCGCTGCACCGAGGCCTACCGCGTGCGCGGCGGCAAGATCATGGAGCCCATCAAGGGCGCAACCCTGATCGGCGACGGCCCGGCTGCGCTCAAGCAGATCACCATGATCGGCAATGACATGGCCCTCGATCCCGGCGTCGGCACCTGTGGCAAAGGCGGCCAGGGCGTACCCGTGGGCGTCGGCCAGCCGACCCTGCGCGTGGAGGGCCTGACGCTAGGCGGGGCGGGGTAAAGTGCGCTGCAGCATTACAGAAATTCAATCAACTTGCTGAAACTTAATGCACTTTTCCGGTTTGTAACTGTCACCTGAAGAGCCACGCGCACAGGCTGCCTCCTGCAATCAGGGAGGAGACAGCTTGTGAAGTATTTGTTCTGTTCGGCGGCCATCGCGGTCGTCACGCTCAATCCGGCCATGGCGCTGGCCCAGACACCCGCCGTCAGCGCTGCCGAGAACAGTCTCGTCTACGAGCCGGCCTTCTTCGCCGCCTCCAACCCGTCCAGCGCGCTGGACATGGTCAGCCGCATTCCGGGTTTTTCGGTCAGCGACGGCGCCTCGGTGCGCGGGTTCGCCGGCGCGGGCGGCAATGTGCTGATCAATGGCGCGCGCCCCGCCTCCAAGGATGACGGCGCGTCCTCCGTGCTCTCGCGCACGCCCGCCAGCCGGGTGGAGCGCATCGAACTGATCCGCGGCGGCGCGCCCGGCATCGACATGCAGGGCCAGAGCGTCATTGTGAACGTGATCCTGCGCAATGAGGTGTCGCGCCAGCATACTGTGCAGGCCCAGGTGCACGCCTTTGAAGGCGGCCCGACAAACCCCACGGGGCGCTACGAGTTCTCGTCCAGCAATAATGGCGTGCAATGGGGCTTCCAGATCGGCCGCACGCTGGCCATGAGCGATTCCACCGGCTGGGGCACGTCGATCCGGCGCGACGCCGACGGTAATCTGATTTCCGAGGAACGGCTGCGCAACAGCTTTGATGGCGGCGGCTGGCAGACGCGCGGCGACTGGGCCGGACCGGTCGGCGAAGGGCGCCTGGAAGTCACTGGCGGTTATAGCTGGTTTGAGTTTTCCGATGATTTGTCGTTCAGCGCGCCTGGATCGCCCGAGCGCCTGTTCGGGTTTGACGACGAGTCGCGCCGGGTCGATCTGGGGCTGCGCTATGAACGCGCCCTGTCTGACACGCTGAATCTGGAAACCCGCCTGATCCAGAACTATCGCTGGGGCGGTTTCATCAACACGGCTGCGGTCCCCGGTCTCGACCAGCGCTTCCAGGCCGACCGGGACTCCGGCGAGACCATTGTGCGCGGCGTGCTGCGCTGGCAGCGCAGCGAAACGCTCACCTGGGAAGGCGGCGGGGAGCTGGCGTATAACTTCCTCGATACGGCGCAGAACTTCACCCGGAACGGCGTCCCGGTGACCTTGCCGCTGGCCTCCACGCTGGTGGAGGAAGTGCGCGGCGAGGCGTTCGGCCAGGCGAGCTGGCGGCGTTCGGACCGTCTGCGCCTTGAGGCCGGGCTGCGCCTTGAACATTCCACCATAAGCCAGAGCGGCGATGCCTCATCCGAGCGAAGCTTCTTCTATCCCAAGCCCCGCCTGGCCCTCACATGGGACCCGTCAGAGAACCGTCAGGTGCGCCTGCGGTTCGAACGTGAGCTGGGCCAGCTGAATTTCGGCGATTTCGCCGCCTCGACATCCCTGTCCAACGATCAGGTCCGCGGCGGCAATCTGGATCTGCGGCCCCAGCAGCGCTGGATCAGCGAGGCGGTGTTTGAGCAGCGCTTCAACGGCGAGGGCGTGGCCACGCGGACCCTGCGCCATGACGAGATTTCCGATGTGATCGATGTCATCCCGCTCGATGGTGGACTGACCGCCATCGGCAATATCGGCGATGGCAGCCTGACACGCATCGCCGCCAATGTGCGCCTGCCCTTGCGCGATCTGGGGCTGGAGCGCGGCCGGGTGACGGTCAATGCCCAGTACGACCACACGCAGGTCACCGATCCTGCGCCCGGGGAGAGCCGCCAGATTTCACGGGTGCGCCCGCTGCCCGGTTCGATCAACTTTGAAAACGACGTGCCCGACTGGAATCTGCGCTGGGGCGTGAACTACACGCCCTATTTCCGGGACACGACTTTCAACCCGGACCAGAAGCGCTGGTTCGAGCTGCACAACTTCGTCACGCTGTTTGCCGAGTACACGTTCGATAACGGGCTGGCGGTCTATGTCTCGGTGACAAAATGGGATGATTTCCGCATTGACCGGGAGGTCTATTCCGACCGCGCCACGCAGGCGGTCGCCTTCCGCGAGGAGCAGCGCATTGACCCGCGCGACTTCGTGCAAGTCCGGCTGCGGCGGACCTTCTAGCGCCGCTTGCAGGGGGCGTGCTGGCCGCGGGCGCGGGCGCCGCTATAGTGTACAGGCCGGGCGGGGCGTAACCGGATACGGGAGGGCATGACCATCATGCTGGCCACGCTGCTGGGCGCGCTCAGCCTTTGCGCCGCCCAGACGCAAGCGGACGCTGAGACGGGGGTGCGCGTGCCGCTTGAGCGCGCCTCCACCGGTCAGTTCCTGATGGATGTGAGGATCGATGGCGAAGGCCCCTGGCCATTCATGATCGATACCGGCGCCAGCCACACCACGCTGGCCCTGCCGGTGGCTGAAGCGCTGGGCTTCATTTCCACGCGCGACCATCTGCATGCGGTCCAGACCCTGACGGCGGAAACCATGGAGGAGCGGCTGGGGATCGCGGACATGCGGTTCGGCCCGGCGCGGGCATCGGGCCTAAACGCGGTGGTGGCCGATGTGGCCGGCGGCGAGATTCAGGGGCTGATCGGCCTGGACGCGCTGGCGGGCGAGCGCGTGCGCCTGGACTTTCCCGCCGGAGAGATCCTGTTTGACGCCGCGGCTTTGGCCGAGGCCCACGGGCGCATCGATCCGGTGCACGGCGTGGCGATGATGGAGGCGCGCGTGCGCGGCGTGCGCGAACCGGTCATGGTGCTGATCGATACCGGGTCGGGCTTCACCCTGATCAATTCGGCGCTGGCGCGCCGGCTGGTCCGCGAGCCGGTGACGCGCATGCGTATCGGCGCCATCACCCGCTCCGCGCCCAGCGCCGCTGTCGAGGCGCGCGCCCGGCTGGATCGCCTGCGCGTGGGCGCGGTGTGCATTCAGGCGCTTGGCGCGGTATGGGCCGATGTGGACATGTTCCGGGCGCTGGGCTGGGCCGACCGGCCGGCCATGGTGCTCGGCCTGGATCTGTTGCAGCACGCCATTGTCACGGTCGATGGGCCGTCAGGCGCGATCCGCCTCGATCCCGGAGCCCCGGCGCTGACCTGCGCCGGCGGCGGCGCGGCGCCGTCGTGAGGCGAAGCCCTTCAAGTCACTAGAATAGCGGATCACTCTGCGGGCATCAGGCTGGACTGGCATTGCGCCTGCGCGCCGCCGCTCGGAGCCAGGGTGAGCGCGGCGGTCTCGGGGCGGGTTTTGAGCATGTCGCGCATCACCGCTTCCGTAGCGCCTTGCGGCGCCTGGTCGGTCCAGACCTTGAACGCCTTCATGTCATAGGCCCCGAAAGAGGTGATCATGGCGCCGTCGGCGGCGTCGCGCCCGCGCACCATCAGCACACGGCCGGCCCGCGGCGTGTTGTAGCGCGCATCGAACGTGTACCAGCGCCCGCCCACATACACCTCGAACCAGGCGCAGAAATCACCGGGCCCTGAATAGGGCACGCCGACATCGCCCAGATACCCGCTGGCATAGCGCGCGGGGATATTCATGGCGCGGCACAGGGCGATAGCCAGATGGGAATAGTCGCGGCACACGCCGGTCTTTTCGCGCTGGGCGTCGGCGGCGGTCTTGGTGCTGCGCCCGAAGCCATAGCCGAAGGTGAGATGGTTGTGCACGTGATTGCAGATCGCCTGCACCCGCGCCCAGCCCGGCGGGACCGCAGCGAAGAGTTCAAGCGCGGTGGCCGCCAGCTCGTCAGATTCGCAATAACGGCTGGGGGTGAGAAACTGCAGCGTTTCGGACGGCAGATCGCCCACATCGTGCTGGCGCGCATACCAGTCGAACGGGTCGGGCAGACCGTCCACCTCGATGAAGCAATCAGACCACAGCGTGGTGCGCCCGGCGGGCGCCCTCAATCGGGTCAGCCGGTTGCCGAACGTGTCGAGGAAGGGCTCCAGCGCCAGTTCGGGGCTGGTGTGGACAGCGGATGATCCGATGACCCGCCCGTTCAGGCTGGAGTGCGGGCACAGCGCCAGGACCAGCACCGTCCCGGCCCGGCTTTCGATGACGATCTCGTAGCCGATGCGTATGAACATTGCCGCCCTTCCTGGCCTGACCTAGGCTTTTGGCTTGAACCGCGCACTCCGCTGCGTCCGAAGGACGCCCGCGCGGCACGATCCGGCTTTGTAATCAATCCGGCAGAAGGGCGAGGCGATCCGCACCCTGCGCATCCTTCATCGTACGCGATACGCCTATGACCGTCCGGTCAGTTTTGGCGAACATCGCCTGATGATCCGCCCGCGCGACGGGCACGATATGCGGATACTGGATTCCAGCCTGACCGTGTCGCCGCGGGCAGACGTGCACTGGGCGTTTGATACATTTGGCAACTCGGTGGCGGTGCTTTCGTTCCACGATGCCGCTGACGAGCTGGTGATCGACAGCGAGCTTCTGCTGCGCCGCTATGGTCTGGACGAGCCGATGGCGAGGATCGGGCGCTATGCCGGTCCCTTCCCGCCGCAATATGACGCCGAGGAGCACATTGATCTGGGCCCCTATTTCATCGCCGAGCAGCCGCACGACAGCGCCATACTGGCGGGCTGGATGTCCAAAACCCTGCCCCGTATGTCAGGCGGGACGCTGGACGTGCTTGGCGCGCTGAGCGCGGCCATCCATGGCGCTTTCCGCTATGTCTGGCGCGATGAGGAAGGCGTGCAGACGCCCGCGCAAACCATCACGCTGGGATCGGGCACGTGCCGCGATTTCGCGCTTCTGTTCATGGACGCGGCGCGCAGCCTCGGCTTCGCCGCG
>JAIUMW010000121.1 GCA_022565365.1 Oceanicaulis sp. | reverse complement strand
CGGTGGGTGATGAGTTTCGACACATCCAGGCCCGATTGCAGCATGGCCAGCATTTTGTGCCAGGTCTCGAACATCTCCCGGCCATAGACGCCCTTGAAGGTGATGGCGCGCATGATCAGCGCGCCCATGTCGAGGGTGAAGGGCCTGGCGGGCAGGCCCAGCATGGCGATTTTCCCGCCCATCACCATGTGCTCGACCATCTGGTGGAAGGCGGGCTCGGCGCCGCTCATCTCCAGCCCCACATCAAACCCTTCGGTCATTTTCAGGCGCGCCATCACGTCGCGCAATGCCTCGCGCGTGGTATTGACCGGCGTGGCGGTGGGGCAGACCGCCTCCAGCAGGCGCAGGCGGTCAGGGTTGATGTCGGTCACCACCACATGGCGCGCGCCGCAATGGCGCGCCACGGCCGCCGCCATGATGCCGATGGGTCCCGCGCCGGTGATCAGCACGTCCTCGCCCACCAGATCGAACGCCGTGGCGGTGTGCACCGCATTGCCCAGCGGGTCCAGGAAAGCGGCCTGTTCCATGGACACATCATCAGGCAGCGGCACGACATTGAAGGCGGGCAGGCGCAGATATTGCGCGAAGGCGCCGGGCATGTTCACGCCCACGCCCATGGTTTCAGGATCAAGGTGGAAGCGTCCGGCGCGCACGGCGCGCGATTTTTCGCCCACCACATGCCCCTCGCCCGATACGCGCATGCCGGGCTTCACCCGGTTCACATCGCTGCCGACGGCCTCGATCACGCCACCGAACTCATGGCCGACCACCATGGGCACCGGCACGTTCTTTTGCGCCCAGTCATCGTATTTGTAGATGTGCACATCGGTGCCGCAGATGGCGGTCATGTGCACCCGGATCAGCACATCGTCCGGGCCGATCTTCGGGCGCTCCACTTCCTGCATCCACAGGCCGGGTTCGGGCTTGGCTTTCACCAGGGCTTTCATGGTCTGGGACATGTCGGCGACCCTCCGGGTTCTGTGCGGGCGAATGCGTGAGGGTTCTAGCGCAATCACGATGCGTACGCGACGCCTCCCGGCTGTAACAAAACTGTGGGCGAGCGCGTGTAAGACCGTTGCCGTATCGCGTGAACGGCCACTGAAAAAGGACATCCGCCATGATCCGCTCCCTGTTCGCCCTCGCCCTGGCTTGCGCGCTGGCTGCGCCCGCCCTGGCGCTCCAGACGCCCGAAGCCCCGCGGCCGGTCACCGACGCGCCGCGCGCGCCGGGCGCGCCCTTCCTGGCGGGCGGGGCGGCGGACCGCATCATCCTCACCCCCGGCGCCGACGCGTCGCGCGCCATGGCGGTGAGCTTCCGCACCCATGGCGACCAGACAGACACCCTCGCCGAGATCGGCCGCGTGCGGGACGGCCCGGCCGGGGCGGCGGACGCGCGCACGGTCAGCGGAACCAGCCGCATCGTGGCCGACGCTGACGGCGCCGCGCGCTATCACCATGTGCGGTTTGAAGGGCTGGAGCCGGCGACACGCTATGTCTACCGCGTGCGCGGGCTGGAGGGCTGGAGCCCCTGGCTGCCCTTCACCACCGCTGCGCAGGGCTTCGCCCCCACCCGCATCCTGTATCTGGGTGATGTGCAGAACCGTATCGGCGATATCTCCACCCGCGTGGTCGCCGAAGCCCTCACGCGGCCCCATGACATCGTGCTGCATGCCGGCGACATGGTCGCCTCGCGCGTGGAAATGGCCCATGACGATGAATGGGCGCTGTGGCACGCCGCAGGCGGGCTGAACTACGCCATCCGCCCGCAATTTCCCACGCCGGGCAATCATGAGTTCGTCAAGATCGAGCTGGAGGACGGATCGGAAACCCGCGTGCTGGTTCCGCATTACCCGGCCATGTTCGCCGTGCCGGAGAACGGCGTTCCTGCGCTTCAGGACACCACCTTCTTCGCCGATTATCAGGGTGTGCGCGTGATTTCGCTGGATTCCACCGCCGCGACCGAGTTGGGCGCGCTGGAGGTCCAGACCGAATGGCTGGAAAACGTGCTCAGCGACAATCCCGCACGCTGGACCATCGCCCTGTTCCACCATCCGGTGATCACCTGCGCCCGGCCTGAAAACACCGAGTTTCTGATGGACCACTGGGCGCCGCTGTTTGAAGCCCACGGCGTGGATCTGGTGCTGCAGGGCCATGACCATTGCTATGGCCGCTGGAGCGCGCCGCACCTGCCGCTGGGCCCTGAGCGCGACGCCGCCAAAGAGGCGCTGGACGGACCGGTCTATCTGGTCACGGTCGCGGGCTACAAGATGTATGAGCTCAATGACCGCGTGGCGCTGGAATCGGACCGCTACGGCGCCGACACCCAGACCTTCCAGCTCATTGAAGCCCATGAAGACCGCCTGACCTTCGAGGCCTGGACGCCCACAGGCGCGCTCTATGACGCCTTCCCGCTGGAGCGGCGCGAAGACGGGCGCAACCGCCTGATCGAAGACCCGCGCGAGCGCGCGCCGCTGCGCGTGTGCGACGGCGATACGGGCCCTGATGGCGGCGAGTGCTACGGCCGGCCCAAATAGCCGCACCATGGGCCGCCCCGCTCCGGCTTGGCCGGACGGGGCCGGGCGCGTTATAGTCCCGACGCGCTCAAACGGGCGGAAGGGGACGGGGTCATGACACTTGAAGGTTCAAGATGAGCCGCGCAGCGCCGTCGGGCGTGATCGCGGGAGCCGCGCTGGCGCCGGCCTTTGGCGCACTGGTCGCCGTGGCCGGCATGATGACGCTGTCAGCCATGGAGGGCGCAGCCGCAGCCAGCCTGCCGCTGGCCCAGCTTGCACCGCTGGCCGGTGAAGTCTGGCTCTACGCCCTGGCCTTCGCCTATCCGGCGGCGGCGGTGTTCATGATCCTCTGGCTGATCTTGCGCGGGCTGGGCGGTGTTGGCGTTGGGCTGGCCGGCGCGGTGGCGGGGCTGGGCGCCATGGCCGCCTATCTGCGCCGCATCCATGATGGCGACTGGCTGTGGGCGCTGGCCGACGGGCGCGATGTCGCCACCCTCACCCTGCCCGAAGCCCCCGGCGCCTTCGCCCTGCCCCGGACCGGCCTGATTGCAGGCCTGGCCGGTGCGTGGCTGTTTGCGGCGCTGGCGCGGCGCAGGTGAGCGGCGGCGTGATCTATCGCGCCAAGCGGCGGGGTGTGATCTACGCAGCCTTGATCAGCCCGCTTGTGGCCGCAACGGTCGCGGCGACGCTGGTGTGCTTGTTTCTGGTGCTCGCCGCTCTGGTCTCCGGGGACTTGATCGAACTCATAGAGTCGGTGGGCTGGCCCCAGCTTCCCGGCTACTTCATGGCCTTTGGCCTCCTTGCGGTGATTTACGCCAGCGTGTTCACCTATGTGACAGCCAGCCCCTTTTTGGCTGTGGCGTGGCTGCTGGCCCATCGCCTCGGCTGGCGGGCGCCGCGCCAGATGGCACTGACCATGGCCGCCGGCGGCCTGATCTATGGCTTGGCCCTGTTTGGTCTGTTCAGCTGGTCATCCTTCCAGAGCGCCCCCGTTTCAGCCGTGCTGTGGACCGGTGTGGGCGGCGCAGCCGGGCTCCCGGCCGGGCTGGTCACCGGCCTTTTCATCAGCACTCGCGCCTATGAGCGCGTGGCGCCCCCTGAACCGGGGGTGGATGCGGAGCCCGGCTGAGCGCCCTATCCCTTTTCCTTAACGCCTCTTTTCACATCGGGAAGGACAAAGGTTTATGGGCAAGACCAACCCTCAACCTAGCAGCGCCGGTCAGGCCCGCCAGGCCTGGCGGCCCGGCGTCATCATCGCCGCCCTGACCGCGCCCTTGCTGGCGGCGTTTCTGGGCACGGCGTTTGTATTTGGCCTGGCCGCCGTCCTGGGCTCCGATCCCGCCTATGACGGCTCCGAGGTGATGGGCGTGCTGCCCGGCGTGCTGATCTTCAGCCTCATCTCACTGATCTTCGCCATACCCATCACCTATCTTGCCGCCGGGCCGCTGATGGCGGCGGGCTGGTATCTGGCGCACCGTGCGGGCTGGCGCGGACCCGGGTCGATGGCGCTGGTCATCGCGGTCACAGGCCTGATCTTCGGCGCAGCCTTTTTCGGGCTGATCTGGGGCAAGGGCTTCATGCTGCTCGCCGGCGCTGCGGGCGGGTTCATGGCCGGCCTGCCGACCGGCGCCCTGATCAGCGTCATCGCTTACCGGCGTGTGGCGGGTTGATCGGACCGCGGATAGATCGGGCGGCGCCGGAAACCTGAGGGGCGCCGTTTGACCACATTGTGATGTAGTCTGACGGGTATCGGACGCCGGATACATAAAAACGGCGGTTTGAACACCAAACAGGCGGTTTTGAACTCCTCAGCCGCGTTCTGGAGCACGCCATGATACACGTTTTGCGCCTCTTCGCCGTCGCCGCAATAGGGGGATTTCTGTCCGCCTGCGCCAGCACCCAGGCCCCCTATTACGGGCCCGCTTCCATGTCGCGCGACGGAACCGGCTTCTCCGAACTGCGCATCGAGGACCGCCGCTGGGGTGTCAGCTATAGAGGCGCGCCGGGGGTGAGCGCGGGCGAGGCCGAGCGTCTGGCGATCCGCCGCGCGGCTGATGTGGTGCTCAATAACGGTTTGGAATGGTTCACGATTGTCGACAGCCGCGCGATGCAGGAACCCGAGGCCCGCCGCAGCGGATCACCGGTGCGCGTAGGCGGTTCGGTGGGCCGCGGCTGGGGGTCTGGCGGGGCGCGCAGCTCCAGCGTCGGGGTGGGCGTATCCATGGGCGTGGGCAGCGGCTCGCAATCGGGGCGGCGCGCGGAAGCCGTGATCGAAATCATTGCCGGCGCAGGCGAACCGCGCCCCGACGGCGCCTATGACGCCGTCATCATCGCGGCCGAACCGCTGAACTGAGGCCGGCGCTATCCGGCGCCATTTGACGCTTGCCAAGGCAGGTCAACAGCCTAGACCATGGCGCCATGGACGCGCTCGCCAAACCCCTGATCAGCGGAAATCGCACGGCCCTGGCCCAGGCTATTACCCTTGTGGAATCAACGCGTAGCGACCATCAGGCGCGCGCGCGGAGCCTGCTGAGCGACATCATGGCCCATACCGGAAACGCCTGGCGCATCGGCCTGACCGGCGTGCCGGGGGTGGGCAAATCAACCCTGATCGAGGCGCTGGGCACCCGCCTCCCCGCGAACGGCCGCAAGGTGGCGGTGCTCGCAGTAGACCCGGCTTCCAGCCGTACCGGCGGGTCGATTCTGGGGGACAAGACACGCATGGGCGCGCTGGCCGTCGACCCGGCCGCCTTCATCCGCCCCTCCCCCAGCGCCGGCACGCTGGGCGGCGTCACCCGCAAGACGCGCGAGACCATGCTGCTGTGCGAAGCGGCGGGCTATGATGTTGTGATCATTGAAACTGTTGGCGTCGGCCAGTCAGAGACAGTCGTCGCCGACATGGTGGATGTGTTCATTGCGCTGATGTTGCCCGGCGCCGGGGACGAGCTTCAGGGCATCAAAAAAGGCCTGCTGGAGCTCGCAGAAATCCTGTTCGTCAACAAGGCCGACGGGGATAACGCCACCCGCGCCCGGCGCGCCGCGCGTGATCTGGAAGCCGCCCTGCACCTGCTCGCCCCGGCCTCGCCCCACTGGAACCCGGCGGTGCTCACAGGCTCGGCGCAAACGGGTGACGGAATCACCGGTTTATGGGACGTCATCACCACCCATCGCGACATAATGGAGCGCGCAGGGGTCTTGGCGGAGCGCCGCTCGGCACAACAGGTGCGCTGGCTGTGGTCGATGGTCGAGTCGCGCGTCCTGGACGCGTTCAAAGCCGATCCGTCGGTCAAATCCGCCGCCGGCGAGCTGGAGCGCGCCGTCGCATCCGGCCGCCTGCCCGCCAGCGAAGCGGCGGAGAGATTGCTGAAGGCGGGCGGGATAATCAGATAACCCCCAGCTCCCGCCCCACCTTGGTAAACGCCGCCACGGCGCGGTCGATCATCTCTGGCGTGTGCGCCGCGCTCATCTGGGTGCGGATACGGGCCTGGCCCTTGGGCACGACGGGGAAGAAGAAGCCGATCACGTAGACGCCTTCATCCATGAGGGCGTCGGCCATGCGCTGGCTCAGCGCGGCGTCGCCCAGCATGACCGGAATAATGGGATGCTCGCCTGGCAGAAGCGTGAAGCCCGCCTCGGTCATGCCGGCGCGGAAGCGCTTGGCGTTATCAAACAGCCGCTTGCGCAGGTCATCGCCCTGCTCCACCAGATCCAGCGCTGTCAGGCTGGCGCCCGCTATGGCCGGGGCGAGCGAGTTGGAGAACAGATAGGGGCGCGAGCGCTGGCGCAGCATGTCGATCACGCTCTGGCGCGCGCAGGTGAAACCGCCCATGGCGCCGCCCAGCGCCTTGCCCAGCGTGCCGGTGACGATGTCGATGCGGCCCAGCACCCCGCAATGCTCCGGCGTGCCGCGCCCCTTGGCGCCCATGAAGCCGTGGGCGTGGCAATCGTCCACCATGGTCAGCGCGTCATAGCGATCGGCCAGATCGCAAATGCCCGGCAGATTGGCGATATAGCCGTCCATGGAGAACACGCCGTCGGTGACGATCAGGATGGTGCGCGCGCCGTCCGCCCGCGCCTGTTTCAGCTTGGCCTCCCGCTCATCCTTGTCCGAGTTGGCGTAGCGGTAGCGCTTGGCCTTGCACAGGCGCACCCCGTCAATGATCGAGGCGTGATTGAGCGAGTCCGAGACGATGGCGTCGTTTTCGTCCAGCAAAGGCTCAAACAGCCCGCCATTGGCGTCGAACGCGGCGGCGTAGAGGATAGCGTCCTCATGGCCCGTAAAAGCAGCCAGGCGCCGCTCCAGCTCGCGGTGAACGTCCTGGGCGCCGCAGATGAAGCGCACCGACGCCACGCCATAGCCATAGCGGTCGAGCGCGGTCTTGGCGGCTTGAATCAGGCGCGGGTCATTGGCCAGACCCAGATAGTTGTTGGCGCAGAAGTTCAACACGTCCTGCGTGGCGCCATTGGTGCGCACGGCGATCTGCGAAAATTGCTGGGAGGTGATCACCCGCTCGCGCTTGTACAGCCCGTCCGCCTCGATCTCTTTCAGGGTGTCTGAAAGGCGCTGATAGAAGGTGTCGCTCATGACGGGTCTCCGGAAGGGTCGCGTTTCATGCGCTCCACGAGCGCGGTGGTGGACAGGCCCGGCACGAGCGGCGCCAGCACCACCTCGCCACCGTTTGACTTGATGAAGGCGGCGCCGGGCAGATCGTCAGCGGCGTAATCAGCGCCTTTGACCAGCACATGGGGATTGACGGCGCGGATCAGGGCTTCGGGCGTGTCTTCCTCGAACACCACCACCCGGTCCACCATATCCAGCGAAGCCAGCATGACGGCGCGCGAAGCGGCTTGGTTCACAGGACGTTGCGGGCCTTTCAGGCGGGACACCGAAGCGTCGTCATTCAGCCCCACCACCAGCCGGTCGCAGACCGAGGCCGCGTGGCGCAGCACGGACAGATGGCCGGGATGGAGAATGTCGAAACAGCCATTGGTGAAGCCCACGCGCAGGCCATCGGCCCGCCAGCGTGCGCTCAGGCGAGCAGCGCAGTCGCGGTCCAGGATGCGCCAGTCGGGCGCGGCGTCGCCGCCGCTGGCGTCCTCGATCAACTCGTCCGGCGTCACCACGGCGGTCCCGGCCTTGCCCACCGCCACACCGGCGGCGAGATCGGCCAGCGCCATCGCTTCGCTGATGTCCACGCCCGCCGCCATCGCGAGCGAGAGGGCCGCCAGCGCCGTATCGCCGGCGCCGGACACGTCGAACACGCTGCGCTGGCGTGACCGCTGATGGTGCAGCGTTCCGTCACCGGCCAGCAGCGTCATCCCCGACGCGCCGCGCGTAACCAGCAAAGCCATTGTCTTGGGCAGGCGCGCCTGCAGCGCGCGCAGCGCGGCCTCGGCCTCGACATCATCGCCCACGGGCAGGCCGGTTTCGGCCGCAAGCTCGTCGGCATTGGGCTTGATCACCGCTGCGCCGTCATAACGCTCATAGCCCTTGCCGCGCGGGTCCACGCTGACCGGCACGCCGGCCTCACGCGCCGCTGCGATCAGCCTTGCCGTCAGCTGCGGCGTCAGCAGGCCCCGGCCATAGTCAGACAGGATCAGCACGCCCGCCTCGCCGAGGCGGCTGGCCGCTGCTTCGAACACGGCTTCCGCGCTCGCCCCGCTGACCGGGGCGCGGGGATCACGGTCCACGCACAGCATTTGCTGGTTCTGGGCGACATAGCGGATCTTGGCCGGCGTGGCGCGTCCAGCTTCGCTGATCAGCAAGCCATCCTCGCCGCACGCTTCGCGCGCAAGCGCGGCGGCTTCCGCCCCCTCGGCGTCATCGCCTGTCACCGAGATCAGGATCGCGCTGCCGCCCAGGCTGACGATATTGCGCGCCAGATTGCCCGCCCCGCCCAGCATCACCGTGCGGCGCGTTTCAGACAGGATGGGCACCGGCGCCTCGCGCGATACGCGCTCGGTGCGTCCATAGACGAACCGGTCAAGGATCAGATCGCCGACCACCAGGGCGCGCTGGCCCGCGATGAGCGAAAGCAGTCGGGCGGCGCGCTCGCGCTGCATGGGCGGCCTCCCGGCTAAAGCGCTGTGACCGGATTGGTTTTGGCCATGGCGTCAAAGGCCTTGAGGTCGCGCATGATCGCTTCGAACTTGCTCAGCGGGATCATGTTGGGCCCGTCCGACGGCGCATTGTCCGGATCGGGATGGGTTTCCATGAACACCGCCGCCAGACCCAGCGACACCGCCGCACGCGCCAGATAAGGCGCAAACTCGCGCTGGCCGCCGCTGGAGCCGCCCTGCCCGCCGGGCTGCTGGACCGAATGGGTGGCGTCAAACACCACCGGGCAGCCGATGCGCGACAAGCTCGGAATGGAACGCATGTCGGTGACGAGAGTATTATAGCCAAAGCTTACGCCGCGCTCGCAGGCCATCACGTTGGGATTACAGGCGGAGTTGATCTTCTCAACCACGTTTTTCATG
>JAIUMW010000120.1 GCA_022565365.1 Oceanicaulis sp. | reverse complement strand
TTGCCGAACACGTCGCCGGACATGTCGCCCACGCCGATGACGGTGAAGGGCTCGGTCTGGATGTCCTTGCCCATTTCGCGGAAATGGCGCTGGACCGACACCCAGGCGCCGCGCGCGGTGATGCCCATCTTCTTGTGGTCATAGCCCGCAGACCCGCCCGAGGCGAACGCGTCGCCGAGCCAGAAATCATACTCGCTCTGGGCCACGCCATTGGCCATGTCAGAGAAGGTGGCCGTGCCCTTGTCGGCGGCGACGACGAGGTACGGGTCCTCGCCATCCCAGCAAACCACGTCCTCGGGCCGCTTGACGGCGGCGTCCTCGGCCAGGTTGTCGGTGATGTCGAGCATGCCGCGCAGGAACACCTTGTAAGCTTCCTGGCCTTCGGTGAGCCAGGCCTCGCGGTCGGAGCGGTCGGGCAATTGCTTGGCGTAGAACCCGCCCTTGGAGCCCACCGGCACGATGACGGCGTTCTTGACCTGCTGGGCCTTGACCAGTCCCAGCACCTCGGTGCGGAAATCCTCACGCCGGTCTGACCAGCGCAGGCCGCCGCGCGCCACCGGGCCGAAGCGGATATGCACGCCCTCAACCCGCGGGCTCCACACGAAAATCTCCCGATAGGGCTTGGGCGCAGGCAGGTCGCGCAGCTTGCGGCTGGCGATTTTCAGCGAGATCCAGGGCTTGGGCGCGCCATCGGCGCCGGTCTGGTAGAAATTGGTGCGCAGCACCGCCTCGATCAGGCGCAGGATGCGGCGCAGGGCGCGGTCGTGATCAAGGCTTTCCACCGCGTCGAGATGGGTGCGGATATCGGCGGCGATCTCCTTGGCGCGGGTTTCGCGCGCCTTCATGTCGAGATCAAGCGCGGGATCAAAGCGCGTCTCGGCCAGGCGCAACAGGCCCAGCGCGATCGCCGGATTGGCCGCGAAAGCTTCCTCCTGCAGGGTCTGGGACGGGTCGAGCCCCGATTGCTGGCGATAGCGCGCGCAGGTGCGCAGGAAGGCCGCCTCGCGCCAGGTCACGCCGATGGCCAGCACCAGCTTGTTAAAGCCGTCATCCTCGCCCTGGCCCGAGAGCACAGCCAGCAGGGCGGCCTCGAAAGCGTCAGCCACGGCGGCGACATCGCCCAGGACGCCGGTGGCCATGCTGGCCTCGAACTCGTGCACCCCGACCGTCTCGCTGCCGTCAGCGCCCTGGCGGCGTACCGGATAGCCGGCCTCGGCCTGCACGTGCAGGCCCAGATTCTCCAGCACGGGCAGAACCTCAGACAGGGCGACCTGCTCGCCATGGCGGTACAGCTTCACCCGCAGCTGGCCCGGTCCGTCGTCAGGCGCAGCATAGGCGCGTGCGGCCAGCGGCTGAGACCCGCTCACAGTCTCCATGCGGCGAATGTCAGCCAGCCCGTCTTCAGGCGTGAAGCGCTCGCGATAGCCGGCCGAGAACCCGTCTACATAGGTCAGCACAGCGCGGCGCAGGGCGGTGTCCGCCGCGGCGCGGGCGGCGGCGTTCAGCTCGTCCTCCCAGGTGCGCGCCAGCGCCGCAATGCGGCGCTCCAGCTCGGCCGGATCGGGCTCGGGATGGTTGAACGGGTTGAGCCCGATGATGAAATGGACCCGCGCCAGCGGACCGTCGCCGAAATTGGGATAGAAAGCCGACAGGCGGCCGCTAAAGGCGTCACGGATCAGCTCGCCCGCCTGCTCGCGCACTTTCGAGCTGTAACGTTCGCGCGGCACGAACAAGAGGCAGGAGACGAAGCGGTCGAACTGGTCGCGGCGCATGAACAGCTTGGTGCGCGGCCGGTCATAGAGGTGGAGGATGCCCAGCGACAGCTGCAGCAGATCGTTTTCCTCGGTCTGGAACAGCTCGTCGCGGGGATAATTCTCCACGATGTTTTGCAGCTTCTTGTAGGAGTGCGAGCCTGGCTGCTTGCCCGAGCGCTCGATCACCCGGCGCACCTTGCGCCGGATCAGCGGCACCTCGCGCGCCATCTGGTCGTAGGCTTCGGAGGTGAACAGGCCGACAAACCGGGTCTCCCCGATCACCGAGCCATCGTCGCGATACCGTTTGACGCCGATATAATCCATGTAGACGCGCCGGTGGACGCGGCTTTTCATATTGGCCTTGGCCACGATGACAGGCGCGGGCGCGCGCAAGTAAGCCTCGATCGCCGGGCTCAGCAGCAGCGGTTCAGCGGTGGAGCGCAGCACATTGCGGTCGGGATCGCGCAGCACGCCCAGCCCCGAGCCGTCGACGATATCAGGCTCCTTGCGCTCCAGCTTTCCGTCCGCGCCGACGATGTAGCGGTAATCGCGGCAGCCCAGGAAGGTGAACTGACCCGCGCGCAGCCAGCGCAGGAAGGCCAGCGCCTCGTCCAGCTCGTCCTTTGGCGCATTGGTGGGGGCGTTTTCGATATGGCTAATCACCTCGTCCATCTGGTCGAGCATGCCGCGCCAGTCATCCACCGCGTCGCGCACATCCACCAGGGTGGCCATGACCTCCTGTTCCAGCCGGTCGCGCGCTTCGGCCGACATCCGGTCGACATGGACCTGGATCATGGACTCCTTGATAACCCGTCCGCCGGTTTCGACCCGGTCGGCCTCGTCATTGCGGCGCACCTCCACGATGGGGTGGAACATGGCCAGCACATCGAGACCCAGCGCCGCGATTTCGCCCATCACCGAATCAACCAGGAACGGCCGGTCCTGGCCGATGACTTCCAGCACGTCGCGATCGAGCTTGCGCCCGTCCGCGCCCGACGCCCGGCGCACGCGCACCTTGATTCGCTCACCCGGCCGGGCCGCAGCGTGGCTCCAGAACTCGGCGGCCAGCGCCAGGGCGTCGTCCATGGACAGCCCGCTCATGTCGTCGGCCAGGGCGTCGCTCCACACCTGCTGCAGATAGCTTTCCGCATCCGGCCCGCAGGCCTTGAACTTCGCCTTGAACAAGGCGCGTCCGGCGTTGACGAATGTGTCCTGATCGAACGCATAGGCGACGTTGACGACAGCGTTCATGACCGGTGGCTCCGCAATGTCGCGGCGCGCGAGGATGCGGCGCGCCGCTGAATGAAATTTATGGGCGCACACTACTGCCCCTCGCGCGCCGTTCAAGCGCTGCGCGGCGGCTGGACCTGCCATCAGGGCTGTGGTGATGTGGTGGGCAATCAATCATCAACCGTACCTGCAAGGAAGGCTTCATGCCCCACGCCCTGATTACCGGCGCCAATCGCGGCCTCGGCCTTGAACACACCAAACAATTGCTGTCACGCGGCTGGACGATCACCGCAGCGGTGCGCGATCCCGCTGGCGCCAAGGACCTCAAGGCGCTCGATCCCGGCGATGGGCGGTTGCGGATCGAAGCCTATGACGCGTCTGATCTTGGGGCCGCAAGCGCGCTGAAGGCGCGCGTCACCGGGCCGGTCGACATAGTGTTCGCCAATGCCGGCATGATGCACCGCGACGGCTTTGGCTCCGGCGCCAGCGAGGAATTCATCGACTCCATGCGCGTGAACGCCCTGGCGCCGCTGGCGCTGGCTGAAGCCTTCGCTGATCAGGTGGCGGCCAGTCAGATGAAGGTGATCGCGCTGCAATCGTCGCGCATGGGCTCCATCGCCGATAACGATTCAGGGGGCATGTACGCCTATCGCGCATCCAAGGCGGCGCTCAATGCGGTGGGCAAGTCGCTCAGCAACGACCTCAAGGCCAAGGGCGTGGTCGTACTGGTGCTGCATCCCGGCTGGGTGCGTACCGATATGGGCGGCCCGGGCGGCAATCTGACCGTCACCGAGTCGGTGGAGGCGCCGCTGGACCTGATTGCGCGCGCCAACCCGGCCATGAGCGGCCGTTTCTTCCACTCCAATGGCCAGGACCTGCCCTGGTAGGTCCGTTCCGGCGGTGAAACGCAAAACGCCCCGTACGGGCTGTACGGGGCGTTTTGCATGTGGGGCGGCGCCGCCAGACGGGGGACAGGCATGTCCGGCGGCGCCTGCAGGCCTCATCGGGCAGGCTGGGGGGACGCACTCTGAGGCCTGGTTCTCGTGTGCGTTTGCTGAAGCGATTCAGCGTATCGTCAGATGTAGAGGAGGCGACCCGAGACGCAAGCGCAAGATTCCGTTTGGTCCGGCCAAAGGGAGTCGCGGCGGCCCGGGGCAAGCGTACTGGTTGCGTGACTGGGTCATCGCTAACAACCTGATATTTCTTGTGCAACATAGACTGGCGTGAGCCCTCGCCCGGCGCGGTGAGCGGCCTTTGCTGCGCTGCACAACGCTGGGACGCGGCGTCATCACGAAGCTGTGAGCGCGCCATGACTGATGGACCGGCGCCGTGCGTGGCGCCACGGCTTGTTTCATGCCGGTGGACGCCTATGCTTTGTCAGGATGATCGAGTTGTTCTTCATCCTCGCCCAGACCGATGCGCAACCCGCGATCCGGCTGGACAGCGCCCCGGTCCGCCAGTCCCTGGACGAGCGGCTGGAGACGCGTCTGGCGTCCCTGCGCGATGCAGAAACCCCGGCAGAGGCCGATGTCATCGCCGAGGAGGTGCTGTCGCTGTGGCGTCAGCAGGCCGGCCCCGCCGCCGACCTTTTGCTGCGCCGGGCCGCCGACGCGGGTGAGCATGGCGACCGTGCGACGGCGCTGCGTGCACTGGACCATCTGCGCCGGCTGGAGCCGGACTTTGCCGAAGGCTGGGTCGCCTCCGCGCGCCTGGCTGCGGCGGATGAGGACTGGAGCTTCGCGCTGGAAGCGCTCAATGAAGCGGTGGCCCGCGAGCCGAGGCGATTTGACGCCTGGGTGATGCTGGCCCAGGCGCTGGAGCGGGCTGGCGCGCGCGCCGCAGCGCTGGAAGCCTATGAGGAGGCGCTGGCCATCCATCCCCACCACCACGCCGCCGGCCCGGCCCGGGCGCGGCTGACGCGCGATCTGGCGGGGCGCGCCCTGTGAACCTGACAGAGATGAGTCTGCCTGCGCCGGTGATGGTGGTTGCAGCCCTGATCGCGCTGCTCATCCTTACCGTGTTGGGCGCCTGCGCCGCCGGGGCCGGGCGGTCGGGCGCGCTGGCCGAACAATATCCGGCCGACGGGCTGTTCCTCACCGTCGATGGCGTGCGCCTGCATTATCACGTCACTGGCCCGGAGGGCGCGCCGCCGGTGCTGGCCCTGCACGGCGCTTCGGCCAATCTGCACGAGATCAAGACCGGGCTCGAGGGCGCGCTCAGCGACTATCGCGTGATCTGGCTGGACCGTCCGGGCCTGGGCTGGAGCGAGCGGCCGGGCGGATCCTGGAGCCCGCAGCGCGAAGCCGCGCTGATCGCGGGGTTCCTTGAGGCGATGGATGCGCCGCCCGTCACCGTGATCGGTCATTCCTGGGGCGCGGCGATCAGCATGCGCCTGTTGATGGATCACCCTGACCGCACGGCCGGCGCGGTGCTGATCGCGCCCGCCATCCGCGCCTGGGTCGGCGAGGCGGCGCTGTATAATCGCGCCAGCACCTGGCCGGTCATCGGCCCGGTCATCACCCACGCCGTCGTGCCGCTGGCCGGGCCGGGACAGCTGGAAAGCGGCGCCCAAAGCGCGTTCCAGCCCGAACCCATGCCGCAGGGCTATGTGGAGCGCACGCGCTTGCCCCTGATCCTGCGCTCCGGTCCGTGGCGGGCCAATGCCGACGACATGGCGCGGGTCAATCAGCACCTGGCCGCCCAGGAAGAGCGCTATGACGAGATCACCCAGCCGGTGATCCTGGTCGCGGGGCCGGACGACACCGTGGTGTTCACCCGCCGTCACGCCGAGCCGGTCGCCGAAACCCTGCCGGCGGGCGAGCTGCGCCTGATTGAGGGGGCCGGACACAATCCCCATCACAGCGCGTCCGGCGCCGCTACGGTGGCTCAGGCGCTGGCCGATGTGCGCGCGCGCCTGCCATAGTGGCGGCCGCGTGCTGATCATGTGCTTGCCCTGACGGGGCGCCATGCCTATCCCATCGCGACACCGCATGACCGAGACAAGGATGCCACCATGGCCGATTTCGCCGCCACGCCTGAACGAGACGAGTCCGACGCCATCGGCGCCGCCGCCCGCGACCAGCTGAAAAGCTTCGTGGCGCGCATCGAGCGTCTGGAAGAGGAAAAGGCCGGCCTCGCCGCCGACATCAAGGAAGTCTACGCCGAGGCCAAGAGCTTTGGATTTGACACCAAGGTGCTGCGCAAGGTCATCTCGATCCGCAAGCAGGATCGCAATGAGCGCCAGGAGCAGGAAGCGCTTCTGGAGCTGTATCTGGGCGCAGTGGGCGAATTCTGATCCGCTGCACGCCCGGCGCGGAGGCGCCATGGCGCGCGACAGTGATGACAAGGCCGCAGAGCGGGCGACGCGCAAGGCGCTCGCCCGCATCCGCCGGGCCCGCGACGCGGTCACGCGCGCCATTGCTGATGCGGGCGATTCCGACGCCGCCGAAACCCCCCGCGCCGAACTGACCGACTGGGAAGACGAGTTCATGGCCTCGGTGGAGGCGCGCCTGAACGAGTACGGGTCGGCGTTTGCTGATCCGGCCAAAGGCGCGCCGGGCGAGGCCTTGTCGCGCCTGCAGCTCGTCAAGCTCAAGGAAATCGAGGCCAAGGCCCGCGGCAAGCCGCGCGCGGGCTTCACGCAGAAACGCTCCGGCTTCCGGTCAAAGACCGCCCCGATGAAGCCGCGCAGCCGCGATATTCACGAGGATGTGGATGAGCCTGCGCCCGCCCGGGAAAAGGCCGTCCCGTCACCGCCCCGATCACCCGCCCCGGCGCCCGCCCCTGCAAAGGCCGCGCGCCCGGTATTCAAGGTGATCAAGGGCGGGAAAGAGGATTGAGCCACCCTCAAGCCGGGCTCATCTCCAGCGAATTCAGCTCGATCACCACGCCGAACCCCGCGCGCGTTTGCAGGCGCACGGGCAGGTGATGGCCGTTGTCCAGAGGCGCCAGCCAGAGGGTCAGCGGGTGGCGCAGATCGCGCGGATTGGGGCGCTGGCGCTCGGTATAGCCCGAGATCGGCTCATAGAAGGCGTCGCACACGATGGCTTCGCCCTGCCAGGCCGGCGTGCGCACCCGTTCGCGCCCGCGCGCCTGCAAGCGCAGATTATACCGGTGGCGTCCGTCAAACACGGGCAGCAGCCCTGAACACTCGCGCCGCCCGGTCATGGACTGGGACAGCATGAGCACGGCGGTCATGGGATCAATGGCGCCGGCGCGGTCAGAATCGGTGGCGGGCGGCTCGCCCCAGCTGGAGAAGTTCGGGACGGCGGTGGCGCGCGCAATGCGGTTGTCAAAACTCATATCGATGCGCCGGTGCTTGCGCCCGGTGCGCTCGTCATGGGCGTAGCTCACAGGCCGCGCGCGGCCCCGGGTGATGGCGCCGCTGACTTCAGAATCGATGCGCACATCGGTGAACAGCGCGGCAAGCCCCGTGGCGGTGGCGGTGGCGCTGGCAGTGTAGCTGTCTTCAGCCAGACGCGCGCTGAGCTCCACCCGGCCCACCGGGATGGCCAGCACGCTGCCGGTATAGCGCGCTGAGAGCGTCATCGCCTCGGCGGGCGTGGCGGCAGGCCGGGCCTCTGCGGCGAACACGGGAGATGCGAGGGCGGCGGCCGACAGGGCCGCAGCGGCGAGGCGGGCGATCAGGCGCATGGCGAGGGTTCCGTCAGACGGGTGTGTCTGACCTTCACTCCATCGCGCCCCTGCGGCGGATTTGAGGCGCAGGGGCGGCGAACCGCGTCCTGCGCCTCATCCGTTTTGCCTCAGGCCTCGAACGCCGCGATCAGGCGGCGCAGATGGGCGCGGTGGGCCCGCGCCTCACGCGACCCGAACAGGTCGGGCATCCAGGCCGGGCCAACCTGGCCTTTGACGTCCTGGATCGCCGCCAGCGCCGCCGAACGGCCCGCCGGCGAGACGCTGGACTCGCTGGTCAGCGCGATCAGGCGCTGCAGATAGGCCACCTGCAGGTTTTGACGGTAGGTGTTCGGCTCACCGCCCACATCGGCGGCATACATGATGCGGGTCAGATCGCGCATGTACTCAGCCGCGCTGTAGGTCCCGCCATAGCGCCGGGAATCCTGCAGACGGTCGAGCACGTTGGGGTGGGTCAGATGGGCCAGAAGCGCCATCTGCTGGGCGAAGGCCCGGCTGTGCAGGGACGGGTCTTCGTTTGAGCCGAAATGGTCAAAGAAGCGCCGCTGACGCTGCAGCCGGTCGGCATAGGCCTCCTCGATGGTGAAGGCGTCCGGGCCGAACATGGCCGCCTCCAGCACGCGCAGGGCTTCTTTCTGCTTGGCTTCGGGCACCGGCACGAAGGGCCGCTCGGCGCCGGGCTGACCGACCACGGCGCGGTTGTTGTAAACGCCGGCGATGTGGCGCGTGGCCACGTTGGCGGCGCCAAAGCGCTGGCCGGACAGGATCAGATAGCTGGTCAGCAGACCCTGATAGCTTTCGCCCTCACGCTCGAACACGTCAGGCAGAGTGGCGAGCGTTTCGTTGATGACCTGGACACGCTGGCCGGCCCAGCCCACCGGATCATCGGACAGATAATTGCTCATCACGCGCGGGTCGATGCCGCGGCCCGGCGCGCGCATGTCGTCGGCGTCATTGCCGAACGCCAGTTCCGGCTCGGTGGAGCGGGCCAGAATCGCCGGCAGGGCGTCCTCGTCCGTCGTATAGCCGTACTGGATCGCCCAGATGTCATAGGGGCCGGGCACATCGAGCGAGTACTGGCCCTGCTCCACGCCCGCCGGGGCGATATTGAGCGCGGGGTAATCCATGATCGAGTTGGTCACGGCGCGGCCGTCATGCAGGTGCTCGAGCGGCACGGCGGCGGTGGCGCGCATGTTGTGCATCAGGCCCAGCGTGTGGCCGATCTCGTGGATGACCAGATAGGCCAGCGACTGGCGCTGCAACTCATCCATCTCGATCTGCGTGGCGCCGCGCGCCTGCAGAGCGGCCAGGGCGGCCTGGGTCTCGAACTGCAGGTGTTCGGCGAAATTGCACATCTCGCC
>JAIUMW010000119.1 GCA_022565365.1 Oceanicaulis sp. | reverse complement strand
TTGCCACCATCATGGCCCACGGGTGCACCAGTGAGGAGGGTGTTGTATACGGCCCCACGCCCAAATCAGAAATACTGGGCGAAATACAATTGATAGACAACATGCTCACCGTTATGAAATCCAAGAGCCTACTCAATACCAAGCGCGGCCAAAGAAAGATGCTAGACGGCCTTTTGGCACTAGCTGTAGGCGATGGCTCAGTTACCCCCGGGGGTGCCAATAATCATTTGTTGAATTAAAAAACTATTTCCAATGGAAGAAATCAAAATAAAAGGAGAGCTTCTTTTCGAGTTAGCCAACAAGCAGCAATGGATTAATAGAGTTCCCCAGATTTTACCGGAAAAAACAAGAAACGGTGAGCAATGGGTTTGGGTAGATAAAAACGGAAATGTTTTTGAGTGTGGCGCAGATTTCACAGCCGCAGAACAAGCTGAAACCTACCCTTGTAAGGTGTATAGATTACAAAGTGTTAATGCTGCAAATCCAAAAGCATGAGTAAATACATTTTAGTTTATGAAGTAGACGAATATCGAGACGAAGGAGGTGGAACCTTTCTTGAAGAGTTCGGCGACAACTCAAGCAAAATGCACGAAAGGGTAAATCAATTAGCCAATGAATTTGGAAAGTCTTTCAGTGTGATATGTGCCGGGTGGTTGCAGAAAGAAGTTAAATATGAACCCGTTACAGTAGTAACACATTACAAACCAAATTTATGAAAGTAGAAGTAGAATTAGAGGAAATCGAAAAACTCAAAACAGAAATTCGTATTGCCCAAAAGCGAAGTAGTGAATTGGAAAAGCAAATAAAAAAGCTTGAAAGCGAATCATCTAAGCGCTCAGCAATAGAACTTTCGATAGAGCTTTTCCACCGTCACATGGATGCTGCCTTTGAGCAACTAGGAGTTGAAAAGTATGAGGACTGGAATCCTTACAGTCATCACTTATTAAGAAGACTTGTGGAAGTCGATTTAGAAAAAATCATCCATGGCGAAGAAAAGTTGGAGGTGAGCTACGAAATAGGCCTGATGATCAGTAACAAAATTATCAAAGGTTTTTCGAGAATAATTTCTGAATCAGATTTGAAAAAGTCATGAAAACAACAACCAAAAAAAGCGGTTCGGTTTTAATTGCGGAATTTATGGAAATCAAAGAAATTGAATCTTCTTATGATAATTACGGGAGACCAGAGCCAATTTGGTATGCTGGTTATTTAGGATACAGAACACCTGCTTTTAACGTAAAAGGGAAATCAGTTGAACATCTATTGAACCAAAACAAATTCAATAATTCTTGGGAATGGTTAATGCCAGTTGTTGAGAAAATTTGCAAAACAAAAATTGGTGATAGAGTTAAGAATGTTGAATATCCAAATTTGAGAACATTTGGAATGGTTAATTCTGAAACTGGAAATTTTATGGTTCGATTCAACGGATTTCAATGTTTTGAATCTAAAGACTTGTTTCAAGCAACTTGGGAAGCTGTCGTTGATTTTTTGGAGTGGTGGTCAAAAACTGACCGTTAACGTGTTTTCGCTATTGCATGTTGTGCGTAGTACTTTAATAATCAGAACAATGAATAATATAACATTTAAAGCTGAAACAATCAAAGGAGAAATTATTGAAGCTTGTTGTGTAATTAATAAACACGATAGACTTCTTTTAAGTAATGAAGCAAAAGCAGGATTTTGGATTGAATGCAAACCTGATACGCTCAAAGTAATAAACAAAAAATAAATTGAGTATTGCTTTTATTGCGGAAAATCTTCATGTAATGGAAGCTGTTCTTAGCATTACGAATAACGGTCGAGTGTTGCCGAAGTGGGGGGTTGTTAGCACAAAAGCCTATTAAAAGCACTACTGCTGAACACAGTACAAATGTTCATTAAATGCACGTCTGACCCCATTTTGGCAACACTATGTTATGGGCAGGTGTTTTCGAGAAGTAAATTATAAACAATTAAAAATAAGAGTATGAAAATTATTGGATTAAGAATTGAAAAGTACATTGATAAAGAAATTTCAGGGCATAATTGTGACTTTGAATATAAAGATGCTGAATTTGAAAAGCATATCATTTGCGGTGTTCTTGAAGATAATAGAAAAGTAGAAATTGAATTAAGTCATTCAGAAGGCGAATGTGGTTCAGGTTGGAGAACTGCTTCTTGGGGAAACATAAAAGTAACAGAAGTTAAGAAATTTAATGGATATACTTTTATTCCCAAAGAAATATTAACCATTGAAGATATTGAGCCAAATTTTGATGGAGATATTTCAAACAATGTTTTTTCTGTTGATTGTGATGGTGGTGATAATTATTATCCTTTGGGTGGTTATTATGTGAATATGGAATTATTTAAAGAAACTATTAGAAACAAAAAATTAAGACCTGTTTGGATTTTTAAAGGTAAATCAAATTCGGGTAAAAGTTTTTTAGCTTCTAAATTAAACGACCTTGATGTTTACGAAACTGATAGTAATGAAGCATTGCCTGAAAGTATTGTCGCATCTGTTATTGTTCTTGGCAACAAGCATGAGTTCAGTTTAGAAGATGTCAAAAGTAAAATATTTGGCGAAGTAGAAATTCAGGTCGTTGAGTTTGTGTAGGGTGTCCTTACACTTGCCCATAACTTGCAGCTATACGCCATAACTTATTAAAACAATCAAAATCAAAACACTACAAAAATGACTGAAGTAAAATCATTTGATGAATTACAAGTAGGTGACATATTTCTCACCGAATGGATAGATGGCAAACCCATTAAACTCACTGTAGCAGAGAAAACAGAATGCGGCTTAGTGATTCCAGTAGAGCTAGGCGGGGTTGATGTAAGTTTGGATAAATATGTTGTTGTATGCCGTATCGAATAGGGTGCTTAAGAATGAAGGTTTGCGGGCTATGATTAGGTGATAAGTTAAGTTTATGTGAGCATTATGACGATAATACTAAAAAGTAAAACCCCTTTATAACAATCTAACCGCTAGTTTGGGTAGTACTATCGCTTTATTTCAATCTCGCTATTCATGTTTTGATAATAATACGCAGTGGTTAAAAAATTACATTTTACATATGATTTTTTTTAGTTTATCATTAATATATTCACCAATACCATCGAAAATCATTGGTTTTCCATCATCCATACTTTTTGTAAAAGATGTATTTTTATAATCTGCCATTCCTCTTGCGTGAACAGTTATTTTGGAAACGGAATCTTCCAAATCGGTAAAATATGCTGAGCCATTTCCCGTATTAGTATTAAATTGATAAACCTGAAATTTATATTTTTTTGGATTTTCATCAATTCGTTTTATTGGTTCATCTCTGAATTTGCTAACATCAAATAATTTATTTTTGATAGAAGGAATAAAGGAATTGTCAATTACTCCTAATGGTATATCTGTATTGTTTAATGAGCTCTGTTCAAACTTTAGTTCTTTAAAACTACCATTATAATTAATGTTTTCTATTTGAGTTGCGGAATGGTTTATTAAATCTATTAGTTTTTGTTCAACACCTCCTTTAGGTAGGACATGTTTTTCTTCATAAATTATTTGTAAGTCTTTTTCTAAGTTTCGAAAATCTTCCGAATCTACAGATTCAGATTTAAAAACAGAGTTTTCCTCTTTAGGGAGTTTATTGAAAAAATATCTAAAATAGTTTGATAAGAAGTTACGTATTTTATATGTAGGGTTTTCAAAAATACCTAATTGTTCAGGTTCTTTAATTTCTATTAGGAAGTTAATCTTAAAACTTCCTGCTTTAAGAGCTTCTACATAAATCCTATTTTCAAGGTGAAAATCATTTATGAATGAGGTAGAAGATTTTAAGAACTCAGAAAAATGAGTACTAACATCGGATAGTTCATGTGCTTCTGCTTTATGATAATCCGCAAGCCCTCCTAACAAACTAACAGCATACGTAAATGATGATTCTTTTATAAAGTCTGGGCAAAAGGAATTTTTTAATGGTAAATAATCGACAGGTATTTCGTTAATAGAAACTAGATTTTGATCAATTTCATTTAGTGCATAATCTAAATCCACGATGAAAACACTTTCATTCTCATTTAAAATATTTCTTAATGAAGTTTGCTGATTGATGAAGTCACTATACTGCTTTTCTGTTACAAGAATATGAATATACCTTAAAAATCCCTTTTCATCATCTTCGAACATAATAAAACATAATAATCTGTTTTTATATTCATTAGTCCCTGTATAAATGATATCATTTTCCCCGTCATTAAAAAGCACTTTCTTGTTTTCCACAACTTTATGGAAATTTTTTAATAGTGATTTATGTTTTCTAACCTCAAACATTTTCTAGTGCTATTGTATCAACTAATTCCACAAAATCCTTGGTAAAGATATCTGATTTATAGAAATCACAATGCAAAGGATTATTTTGAGTTGGCGTTAATTTTATTTTACCGCTTTTCTCTTTGAATGTTAGTATCGCACAATAAGGTTTATATTTCGGCATAATAGGAAATAAAGATTTATAGACTCTCAAAGTCTTTTCAATATCCTTCTCAGACGCAACAATTGAAATAGATTGAGATTGTAAAGAACAAGCTTCTTTACAATTTTTAAAGTTAGTTCGTCCCTTTTCCCAGTATGTTTTAAAGTCATTATCGCGTAAATTGCTTTTATTAATTTTCAAAGCAAATCTTGTTTTATGGTCTTCAAAGGTGTCTTGTAAACAATCACAGTTTGTTGCATTATTTAATTTATCAAATTTCATAATCTCAATGTGGTATTTAAGTTTCTCTTTATCCTAGTTTTTTTGTTTTAATAAATCTAAAACGAGATCATACCCGGGAAAACCATTTGGAGTAAGAAATACTTCATTTTCATTATCCGTAAGATTAAGTATTCTAAAAGACGGAGCAGTATCTGTTTGAACAATGAAATTACTTAGTGTCTTTACGCCTAAAGAATTGTTTGCTCTGAAAGCAAAATGGTAGGTGTAGGATGCTACTTTATTTACATTGTCACCTAGGTGATCTGTTATAGAGTCAATAACTGAAAGTATTCTTTTATTTTTTGCGATACTTTCTTCTAATCTTACAATATTATTTAAGTTAGCGTCAGAGCTAATGCTACCACTAAATTTATTTTCAATATTTAAGGAGTACTCATCAGACTCAATTTTTTTCACATAGCTTTTCCTTCTAAACTCTATATTATTAGAAAATGTTATAGAATCAATTAAATCAAGTTTAACGAACTCATAACTTTCAACGTCATTTAATTTATCAAATAAATAATCCTCAATGTTATCTTGAACAATTTTTTGTTGAGTTGGTGGCACCTCCTTACATGAAACTAAGAATAGCACACAAAATAAACAAAGCAAATAGGGTGTAAGTAAATTTTTCATAGAATTGGGTTTAAAATTTCAAACAAACATACCACAAAATTAAAAAAAACACACCACAATTTTAAAAAATTGCAGTGTGTTTATTAAAAATTACGCTGCCATATACTTACGCAACAACACAACCCGCATATCTTCAAGGAGTTCCTTTTGTCGGGCTTGCTTGGAAATCATATCCTCTATGCTGAGCAACGTGCGGTTGATTTCCCCGGCTTTGGCTTTGAACTCATTGCCGCAGGTGTGTAGTTGGGTGCGTAATATCCCCTTGTACCGGTGCAACGGAATGAAAGGAATCACGCTGCCATTTAGGTAAGGTTGCAGTATACCAGCGTGATAGATGGCGTTGCACATGGCGTACAAGAACGCCCGGTCTTCTACCGTGTTGCAGCGGATCACCCAGCAGTTGGTGTTTGGTCCGTGGCTTGGTCGTCCGGTGTTGGCTCCACGGCTCAGGATGTAAAAGCGGAAACCTTCAGGTAATTTCTCCGCGTTGAAGGTAGAAATGGTGTAATTTACCATAGTATGTTGCCGCTGCCCTGCGGACTTATATCGGCATCTAGCGCGCCAGTTACAATTTGGCGCCCCTCCACAGCTGGGCAGCAATAAGCGCAAGGGCGGTGATAGCCGCTTGTATACCCTTGCGCATTTGCTGCCAGCTGATAACTTGCGCAAATTGTAGCAGGCGTCTCCCTCCGTCAACTTATTTGCATTTTAGGTCAAGATATTTGCATCAGACGCAAAGAAGTTGCTCCGATACGCAAATAAAAAAAGGGAGTACCTCCGTAGAAGCACTCCCTTTTTTCAGGCACTAATGTGTTTCACAACGCAATCTAAAAATTCGATATGAGCCAGTTCTTTATGCCATTTTGCAGACGGCTCATGAAAGAGGTAAAACATACTGTGAAAGTCCAGTATCGTGGCGTATACCCCTAGTTTCGGTATTTCGAATTGTACCAAGTAAGGCTCGTGGCCAAACTTCGAAAAGTAGTAGTGGTACAATTCGGAAAGATGCGGAAAAAGCAGATCCAAACGGACCCGCTTTCCAGCATCTAGCTGTTCGGTGATAGCAACCAGGGACATCATAGCATGCCCTCATCTGCGAACGAATAATACTTATCGTTCGGGGTTACTATCAGGTGATCGAGTACCTTCAGATCTAGCAGCTCAGCACCTTCTTTAATTCGTCGGGTGAGATGAATATCATGGTTGCTAGGTCGCAGCGTGCAGCTTGGGTGATTGTGCACCAGTATTATACCTGCGGCAAGGCTGCGAAGCGCACCACCCAATACCAAGCGAAGATCTACCACCGTGGATGCGATACCTCCTTCAGATATTCGCTCGTAGCCAAGAATCACGTTGGCTTGGTTTACGTAAATGACGTTGAAAAACTCCTTAACAGCCATGTGCGGAAACATGCCGGATTCTTTCACAAAACGGTAAACGGTGGTCGAGCAATCAACCTTATAGAAATCTACTTCAGTGTTGAGCTGCGCAACCGTTTCATAGCGCACGTGGGAAACTTCCATTACTTTCATATTATACATGCCGCTGCCCTGCGGACTTATATTGGCATCTGGCGCGCCTAATTAGAATTTGAGCGCACCTCCATTGACTGACCGGCCATAAGCGCAAGGGCGGTGAAACCGTTCATATACCCTTGCGCGTTTGCCGGCAGGAAATACCTTTGCTCAAATTGTAAGTAGACAGCCCCCTCCGTCCCCGTCGCGAACCTTTGTCAAACACGCCCATCGGCACCTGGGCAAAAAAAATCCCCGGACGATGCCGGGGATGTGGTGTTAGGCTTTTTTGGGCTTGCGCGTTCTCTTTGGTTTTGGCTCTGCTACAACTTCGGGAGCTACTTCTCTATGAGAAATAAAGGCCGTGTGTGTTTTGCCAAATTGCGTTTTTTGCTTGAGTTCGTGCACTTCAAATTTGATGTAGCGTTTGCCACCGTATTCAAAGATGAATGGTTCTACATCGTCAATGCAGATGGCCATTGAGATGGCGTTTTGCAATTGTTCGATTTTTTCCCCTTTTCCGATGAATGTTTTTGTGTAAGACATGTTTTTAAATTTTAAGTTAATAATTACATGCTTTGAATAGGGGGTGAGAGAGGAAAGCGCAAGAAGCAATTGGAATACCGGACCGCAGGGAGGATATGCCGAGAAAATTCTTGAGCATTCTGAGAGAGCACCCTTCATTTGCAGGGAATTAGAAACGGATTTGAAAACGTGTCGCAATAACTCATCGGCAATGGGATAGAAAAAATAGTTGCAAAACGCCTCAATGGTCTTAACTGTATGATGTAGAACCATTTTTGAATACGGTGGCTGCTACTTATTTGATGATTTGCACGAACGCAAAAAACACCATTTGGTACACACGAACTATTATTTCTAGAGAAGTAGCTCCGTTGTAGTAGAGTCTCCTTAAACCAAAATGCGCAAACCCTGTAAAGCATTCCACATCCTTGTCATCGTTCGGGTTCCCTTACTTGGCCCAGAAGTGCCGTTGTCCTTTTCGCGACATCCACGGCAAAATACTTTCGTTGAAAAGCGTCGGGAACTATGCATTTCGAAAAGAATCAGAAACTTATCAATCTTATCTGTGAGGTGGAATTCATTCCATTGTCTCGCGTTTCTGGTGTCAATTTCTTTGGCAATCCTTTCGAAAAACAAGTCAATACCACAGGCGGCTTCTCCAAGATTTACGGCACTCCAGTCGCCATGATTTTCACGCAGCGCCAAAGCCTAACCAAAAGTGGAAGCCAATACGAGCAACGTATTACCTTATTGTACCCTGGGCTTGAAGTGACCACCAGCCCCAACCTGTACACCTTAGATCAAGCGCGGCATTTGGTCAAGTTCAAAGATCATCACGGCCAAATATTCATCATGGGCAGTCTAGACCAGGGCTGTAGAATGCGTTGGAATTACGACATACAACGCGCCAATTTCTCTATCACTTTCGATTTAGAAGATTCTGTGCCCATCGGTTTCGATAGAGAATTGGGCAATTTCTTCATCAACAATCAAGGCATTTTAATACAGACCTATGAAAGCACAGAAACCTTCTATCTGGACGCAAATGGCAACTTGGTTGTGGATGGCCCTGACGAAGCTGCGTACAGCATTATTAACGGCAACTTGCAAAGAACCAATTAATATGGCAATAGAACTTGGGCAGGTAGCTGCCATTATATACGGCACATCAGCGCCGGCAAACAAAAAAGTGATTTGGGGGGAGACAGACAACAACGACCCGGCAACACAAAAGGTCCTCAACTTCTACAAGTGGAATGAGGCCAACAATCAATGGGAAATCATATTCAAAGATTCATTGGAGTGGGAAAGCATCCAATGGTAACCAACCAACACCATGAGCAAAATTAAATTCATCAAGGCCAACGCGGCACCCACATCAGGCAACTGGGAATCAGATGCCGTTTACTTTGTGGCCAAAACCATAGCTGGGCAAACCGCTGCCGAAATGTATGTTACCGATCAGGCGGGCAACCCCCGAGAGGTAAGCACCGAAAATTTGGTGTTAGAAATCATTGAGACCCTAAAAGGTGCTGCCGGGGGCCTCGCTGGTCTAGACAACAATGGCAAGGTGCAGGTTTCGCAACAACCGGCAGGGAATCGTATAGAGTTCGAAATCGTAACCAACATGGCAGCGCTCACTGCCTGT
>JAIUMW010000118.1 GCA_022565365.1 Oceanicaulis sp. | reverse complement strand
GATATCCGCAGCCTCACCGGCGATGTGCGCCTTGTGCGGGAGCTGCTGGGCGCGTTTGAAGACCAGCTGCTGGGCGAGCGCGCGGGCGCCTTCGCCGCCGAGAAGCTGACCGAACGCGATGAGCGCGTCGACCGGCAAGGCGACAGCCGCTATGCGGTCGAGCCCCATATCAAGGACGGCAAGGGCGCGCTGCGTGATCTGCAGACCGTGCGCTGGCTGGCCCAGGTGCTCTACGGCGCCGATGCGATGGAGCGCTGGGTGGCGGTGGGGCTTTTGTCGGTGAGTGATGTGGAGCGCTATCTCAACGCCGCCGACTTCTTCTGGACGGTGCGCTTTCACCTGCATGCGCTGGTGGGCCGCAAGGATGACCGGCTGAGTTTTGACATGCAGCCCGGCGTCGCGGTGCGCATGGGCTATGACGACCGCGCCGACGCGCTGGGGGTGGAAGCCTTCATGCGCGACTATTTCCTGCGGGCCATTGATGTGGGCGCCCTCACCCGTCTGGTCTGCGCCAAACTCGAGGCCGACGAACTCAAAGACGCGCCGGGCGCCGCCGGGCGCTTCCTGCCCTCTGACGGGCTGGCGGACGCCGAGGGTCTGGCCGAAGAGGGCTTCGCCCTGCGCGCGGGCCGATTGTGCTTCGCCGATCCGGCGGCGATCGAGTCCGATCCGGTGATGATGCTGCGCCTGTTCGAGGCGGCGGCCGCGCGCCATTACGATCTGCACCCGGACGCCGTGGCGCGCATCGGCCAGTCCCTGCGCCTGATCGACGATGCGTTCCGCAGCGATCCGCGCGCCGCGCGCAGCTTTTTCGCCGTGCTGCTGGACGCCGATGATCCGCGCATGACCCTGCGCGCCATGACCGAGGCGGGGCTATTGGGCGCCTATATCCCGGAGTTCGGCGATATCGTCGCGCGCACCCAGTTCAACATTTATCACCGCTTCCCCGTGGACGAGCATACGCTCAACGCGCTGGGACTGCTTCGCCAGATCGAGCAGGGCAGGCTGGCGGGCGATCACCCGCTGGCCACCAGCCTGGCGCAGAAAATCTCTGCGCGCCGGGCGCTGCATCTGGCTGTGCTGATGCACGATACCGGCAAGGGCAAGGGCGATCAGTGCGTGGAGGGCGCCGCCAATGCCCGCATCGCCGGGCCGCGCCTGGGGCTGGACGATGACGAGGTCGAGCTGACCGCCTGGCTGATCGCCAATCATCTGGAAATGAGCGATGCGGCCCAGCGCCGCGACATCTCCGATCCGCGCACGGTGCTCGATTTCGCCCAGCTGTGCGGCACGCTGGAGCGCCTGCGCCTTCTGACCATCCTGACCGTGGTGGATATCCGCGCGGTGGGGCCGGGCGTGTGGAATGGCTGGAAGGCCCAGCTGCTTCGCGATCTCTATCAGGCCACCGCTGCGGTGCTGGCCGAGGGCGGGGAGCGCGGCGAGGACGCGGCGCGCGCCCGCCTGGCCGAACGCGCCGAAACCGCCCGCGCCGTCTTCCGCTCTGTGGTGGGCCGGTTTGACGCGGACTTCGCCGAGCGCTGGATCGGCGAAATGGACGATCCCTACTGGCTGGCCTTCGCCGAAAGCGACCGGCTGCGTCACGCCGCCTTCGTGCGCGCCAGCGCCGCCCAGGGCCGCGAGATCGCAGCCGGCGTACGCATCGACAAGCGGCGCTCGGCCTGTGAGGTGATGGTGCTGGCGCCTGACCGCGACGGCCTGTTCGCCGATATCGCCGGCGCGCTGGCGCGCGAAGGCGCCAATGTGGGGGGCGCCCAGGTGGCCACCACCCATGGCGGGCAGGCCTTTGACGTGTTCTTCGTTCAGGAGGGCGGCGGGCGGCCCTTCGGCTGGTCCGATCCAAGGGCGCGCTCGCGCCTCAAGGACGCGGTGGAGAACGCCGCGCGCGACGGACTGGCCGCAGACTGGCGCCTGCCCGTCCAGCCCCTGCGCCGGCGCGAGGCCGCCTTTGCGGTCAGCCCCTATGTGAAGCTCGACCTTGAGGCCGCCGACAATGCGCTGGTGATCGAGGCCTCGGGCCGCGACCGGCCGGGCCTGTTGCATGCGCTGGCGGACACACTGACCGGCCTCGGCCTATCGCTGCAGGCGGCGCGCATTGACGGCTATGGCCAGCGCGCGGTGGACACGTTCTACGTCACGCTCAAGGGCGCCAAGCCCGATGATCCGGCGCTTCTGGAGACCATCACCACGGCGCTTGAGGCCGTGCTCGCCGAAGCCGAAGCGGCGCTGGGGACGCCGTCAGGGGCCGGCCCGGCCCCCCTTCCTGCGAGCGCCGGGCGGTGAGGCTGTTCCGCAATCTCGGCGTGGTGAGCGCCTTCACGCTGGGCAGCCGGATACTCGGCCTGGTGCGTGAGAGCCTGATGGCGGGACGCCTGGGCGCCGGGCCGGTGGCCGACGTGTTCTTCCAGGCGCTGGTCATCCCCAACACCTTCCGCCGCGTGCTGGCCGAGGGCGCGTTCAACGCCGCCTTCGTACCCCTCTACGCGCGTGAGTTGGAGGGCAAGGGCAAGGAAGAGGCCGACGCGTTCGCCAGCGAGGCGCTGAGCCTTCTGGCCACGGTCACGCTGATCATCGTGGTCGCGTTTCAGGTGCTGGCGCCGTGGGCCGGCTACGTTTTCTTTCCAGGAATGGTGAATGAGCCCGACCTGTTCGCGCTGGGCGTCCTGCTCCTCCAGATCATGATGCCCTACACGCTGTGCATGGCGGTGACGGCCCTGATCGGCGGCGGGCTCAATTCCCATGGCCGCTTCGCCACCGCGGCCGGCGCACCCATGCTGTTCAATCTGGTGCTAATCGGGGTGCTGCTGTTCGAGTACGCCGACCGCGAGACGCTGGCGCTCTGGCTGGCGATTGGCGTGACGGCGTCCGGCGTGATGCAGGTGGCGCTGCTGGTGCTGGCGGCGCAAAGGGCCAAGCTGAAGCGCACCTTGCGCGCGCCGCGCGGGACGCCGCGGGGCAAGCGCCTGATCGTGCTGGGCGGGCCCGGCGCCGTGGCGGCGGGCGTCACCCAGATCAATGTGCTGGTGACCTCCTCCATCGCCACGCTGGAGGTGGGGGCGCGCTCCTATCTCACCTATGCCGAGCGGCTCTACCAGTTGCCGCTGGGGGTGATCGGCATCGCCATGGGGCTTGCCCTTCTGCCCAATCTCGCACGGCGCCTGCGCGCCGGGGACGAGGCGGGCGGCCAGTTCGCCATGAACCGGTCCATCGAGATATCCCTGGCCCTCACCCTGCCCGCCGTGGCGGCCATGCTGATCATCCCGCAATTCCTGATCGGCGGGTTGTTTGAATGGGGCGCTTTCACCGCCGAAGACACCGCCAATACCGCACTGGCCCTCATCGCCTATGGCGCCGGCCTGCCCGCCTTCATCCTGATCAAGGTGCTCGCGCCGGGCTTCTTCGCCCGCGAGGATACCGCCACGCCCATGCGCTATGCGCTCGTCTCGGTGGTGGTGAATTTCACGCTGGCCGTGACGCTGTTCTTCGGGGGCATGGGCTTTCTGGGTCTGGCCATCGCCACCAGCGTGGCGGGCTGGATCAATGTGGCGCTGCTGGCGCGGACCCTGCTGGCGCGGAGGCTCTGGCGCCTCGATGCGCGCCTGGCCCAGCGCCTGCCGCGCCAGGTGCTGGCGGCGGCGATTATGGGCGCCGCCGTGTGGGTGATGGCGGGACCGGGCGCAGACTGGGTCACCAGCCTCGTCCCGGCGCTTGGCGCCTATCCCGCCAAGCTGATCGTGCTGGGCGCCGTGGTGGCGCTGGGCGCGCTGGTGTATGCGCTGGCGGCGCTGGCCACCGGCGCGCTCAGCCTGTCTGATCTGCGCGACCTGGTCCGCCGCCCTCCCAGCAAGGATTGAGCACCCAGCGCCCTTCATGCTTGAGCCCGGGCAAGCGCAAGGCTATCACCGCGCCCTGTTCCTTTCCTGACTGACCAGACATCGGACATCCCATGAGCGACGCCCTGCCCGTCTATACCGGCCCTGAACGCATCCTGTCGGGCATGCAGCCCACAGGCGGGCTGCATATCGGCAATTATCTGGGCGCGCTGAAACACTGGGTGCGCCTGCAGGAGGGCAAGGCCGATTGCTTCTACTGCGTGGTGGACATGCATGCGATAACGGTCGCCCACGACCCGGCCGATCTGCCCGGACGGGTGCGCGCCGCGGCCGCCGCCTATCTCGCCGCCGGCGTGGACCCATCGCGCAGCGCGGTGTTCGCCCAGTCGGCCGTGCCCGCCCACGCCGAACTCGCCTGGATTTTCCAGTGCGTGGCGCGTCTGGGCTGGCTGGAGCGCATGACCCAGTTCAAGGACAAGGCCGGCAAGGACGCCGAGCGCGCCAGCGTGGGGCTGTTCACCTATCCGGTGCTGCAGGCCGCTGACATCCTGATCTACAAGGCGACCCATGTGCCCGTGGGCGAGGATCAGAAACAGCATCTGGAGCTATCGCGCGACATCGCCGCCCGCTTCAACCGCGACTTTGGCGCTGGCGAAGCCGTACTGCCTTTGCCCGAGCCGGTGATCCCGCCTTCGGGCGCGGGCGCGCGTATCATGTCGCTCAAAGACGGCACGGCGAAAATGTCGAAATCCGATCCCAGCGATAATTCGCGCATCAACCTCAATGACGACGCCGACACGATCGCGCGCAAGATCAAGAAGGCCAAGACCGACGCCGAGCCCCTGCCCGCCAGCACGGCCGAGCTCGACGCCCGGCCCGAGGCGCGCAACCTCGTGGGCCTCTACGCCGCGCTGACGGGTGTCAGCGCCCAGGCCGTTCTGGACGACCATGCCGGTCAGGGCTTTGGCGCGTTCACGCCCAAGCTCGCCGAGATCGCCGTGGAGTTCATCGCCCCCATCGCCGGCGAATACGCCCGCCTGATCGCCGACCCGGCCGAGATTGACCGCATCCTGACCAGCGGGGCCGAGCGCGCCCGCGCCGCCGCCGAACCGGTCATCGCCCAGGTGCGCGGGCTGGTGGGGTATTGGAAAGGGTGAGGCGAGGCGCCCCCTTGCGCAGACCGTTCGACGACACCACCTAAAGAAGATGTACGGCGCGGAATTACCTGCGCGGAGCTTCAAGACGAGGACACCTTCCATGAACCATGCCATCTGGCTCGCCGCCGCTTCGGCGTTCGCGCTCGCAGCCTGTAACGATCCCGCCACTCCCACCCCCTACGGTGACAGTGACGAAACCGGCGCATCCACCCAGGACGTCCAGGACTCCATGGACCAGACCCCGGCCGATCAAGCGCCCGCTGCAGCGTCCGATCCGACCGCCTACACCGTCGTTGGGGCCTGGATCCGCAATCCTCCGCCGGGCCGTGACGTGACCGCCGCCTTCATGACGCTGACCGCCGGTAATGCCGAAGGCCGCCTCATCGACGCGCGCACCAACGCCGCCGCGCGCACTGAAATCCACACCATGGCCATGGAAGACGATGTCATGCGCATGCGCCGGGTGGAGGGCTTCGACATCCCCGAGGGCGGATCGATCACACTGGCGCCGGGCGGCGATCATCTGATGCTGTTCGAGATCGACCGCGACGTGCTGGCCACCGGCCAGGTCCTGATCGAGCTGGTGTTTGAAAACGGCCAGACCGTCAACCAGGTGTTCGAAGTGCGCGATACCGCGCCGGACGCCGAAGGCAACTGATCCGCTTACTGACTTCTGACTAGAGCGACGGGCCGGGCGCATGGCGTCCGGCCCGTTTGCGTTATCACGGCCTGGTTACGCCGAAGCCTTTTTCGCCGCTTCCATATAGGCGCGCAGCACCGCATTCATGCGGGTCTGATAGCCGCGCCCGCCCTGCTTGAAGAAGTGCAGAACGTCCCGGTCCAGCCGCACCGTCACCTGCTGCTTGCCATAGCCAGGATGCCAGACGGCTTGCGCGAAGTCTTCTTCGGTCCATTCGGGAATGTCGGAAGTGTCGATGTCCTCATCGGGGATCTCGGCGAGCCGGCGCAATTCCTCGCGGTCCGCCTCGGTGAGCGGGGGAAGGTCTTCAAGTCTGACGCGGATTGTGCGTCCCATGGAAAATTCTCCGCTCCTTTCGCGTAGTTACGATGTTACCGCTAAAGCCCCACAAGCATGTATGTCCTAATTTTCTTTGCTATGTCTTTTGCTCGCTGGCTCCAAAATATTACAGGATCAGATTTTTCAACTAATGATATATACGCCTCATCCGAAATGAAATGTGAACTTAAAATTGCTGATTGAGTTTCCGGCCTGACGTCAGCGTCGGCCAATGCCCTTCTTGGCAGTTTATCGTTCCATACCTTGTTCGATCTAGCGATCATAGGCGTGAAATTAGCAACGCAATTCCTTCCACCAAGGCCCTCATACTCCCACTTACTTATTTTCTCATTATCTATATTGTTCCGGATCCACTTCTGCGGGAATATATGATGAAGTTCAATGCTATCCCCAGTCACAAGATCAATCACAGCCTCGCCATCAAGAATGTCTTTTCTCGGACCGCAAACAACAGGAAGCAGTAGGCCTTTTTGCTTCGCACCTGTAGGCTTGGCGTCAAGAAGCTCCGTAATAATATCTTGTTCAGACATTACAGCCCCAACTGCACGATCACGCTCCTTAGAGCAATATTCCGCCCAGCTTCCAAAAGATGGGTAGTCCGGGCATGCAGAAAGCAATCGCATACATAGCTGGAGGTCTTCATTCATTTTCGTCAGAAATCCTTGATCATATCTCCCATGAAAGACGTTTCTCCAGAAGAATGACCGGTATAGGGAATTAATCCTATCCAACTGCCAGTCTTTGCCATCAATCTCATTTGCCCATCGCAAGCCTACATAGATACCAGCGCTAATAGGATACGGGCACATCCTCATCGGAAAGCGCTTTCCCGCAACGCAGTCCTGGAAGGCTCCGATAAAATTCGCGAAATTCTGACTTCTTCCACTCACAGTTCGCCAATGCTCTGGCGGTGTCTTAAGTAAGTCGCCTGATTTTACAGAAGAAATCGGCTTATTATCCCCGCCGATAGAGCGTTGTTTCGGAGGGGTTGCTTCCGCTAGATAGCAACTTGTAACAAACTGAGCGATCAGCTCTGGCCGATGGTCAGGATCAGCCCACTTTATTGCACCGTCGATTTGCCCTAGCTCTCTTATCCACTCCCTTAAAAGGAAGGGCTCCTGAGCGTCGTCAGCGGTGAAAGAGTAAAGGAAAGAGTGAATAAGGTCTACAGTTGAAACCTTTGTTCCGGTTTGGTTTAATGTCTCAAATATCTCGCATATAGTACCAAGATCATATTTTTTTGGCACAGTGTATGTAGCAAGGGTCGATCCATTTATGCCCGCAAAAGCATCGTCGAGTATTGTTTCTCGACGCTCAATTTCAGAAACGCTTGGCATTTTCCCATCTGGGTAAAATTTAGGGTCGCGTACAAACCGGCCATATTTATTCCACTGCTTTTCAAGTGTTTCATACTCGTTGCTAAACTCGAGCGGGAAAAGCCCTTTTGAAATGGCACCAGCCAGAGTATCAATTTTCTCTTTTTCTAGATCTACTGTTTTCTTGAATATAATACGATCTGATTCATTTTCAGTTTTTACATCCAAGTAAAATTTTCCGGCAAACTTCTTTCTTTTATCCGGCGATTTTAGACCTCCGAATGCCACCGCGATAGCTGTGCACCGCTGTCGCCCGTCTAGCACTGCGTAGTACCTTGATGTGCGTGCGCCTTCCTCTCCGAAGTAAGTTGGTTCGGCCTGATCTTCGGGGCCAGTACCAGCCAACGAAACGTGCTCAAGGGGTAATGCGGTGCTGTCTGGTTGCTCCCAAAGTGTTAGCATTCCTATTGGTCTATTCTTAATTATAGAGCTGATTAGCGCCGTTACGTCGGCTACTGACCATACGAATTCACGCTGAAACTTTGGAATTAGAAACTCGCCTTCTCGTAATTTACCGAGAAGTTCAGAAATTCGGATGCTCGCTACATATGACATTACAAAGGCCCTCAATCTTCATACCGCGCACCAATGAAACGTGAAATAGGTGGTGAGTCTAGCAATTAGCCTCACAACTCCACCCCCAGCGCGCCGGCCACACTGAACACGTCCTTGTCGCCGCGGCCGCACATATTCATCAGGATAATGGCGTCCTTGCCGAGCTCACGGGCGAGGTCGCGGGTGCGGGCGAGCGCGTGGGCGGGTTCCAGCGCCGGGATGATGCCTTCAAGCTGGGCGCACATCTGGAACATTTCCAGCGCCTCGGCGTCGGTGGCGGAGCGGTATTCGGCCCGTCCCATATCATGCAGGAAGGCGTGCTCCGGCCCGATGCCGGGATAGTCGAGACCCGCCGAGATGGAGTGACCTTCCGTGATCTGACCATCGGCGTCCTGCAGGAGATAGGTGCGGTTGCCATGCAGAATGCCAGGCTTGCCGCCATTCAGGCTGGCGGCGTGGTCTGGCGTGTCGAGGCCCTTGCCCGCCGCCTCCACGCCGATCAGGCGCACCCTTTCGTCTTCCAGAAAGGGATAGAACAGGCCCATGGCGTTGGACCCGCCGCCAATGCAGGCCAGCGCCGCATCGGGCAGGCGGCCCAGGCGTTCGAGCATCTGCTCGCGCGCCTCTCGTCCGATCACGGACTGAAAATCGCGCACCATCATCGGGTAGGGGTGGGGGCCAGCCACGGTGCCGATCACGTAGAAGGTCTCGTCAGGATGGGTGACCCAATCCCTCAAGGCTTCGTTCATGGCGTCTTTCAGCGTGCCGCGCCCGGCGGTGCCGGCGTGGACCTTGGCGCCCAGGAGCTTCATCCGGAACACGTTGGGTTTCTGGCGCTCCAAATCGGTGGCGCCCATGAACACCTCGCACGGAATGCCGAACCGGGCCGCCACCGTGGCGGTGGCCACCCCGTGCTGGCCGGCCCCGGTCTCGGCGATGATGCGCGTCTTGCCCATGCGCTTGGCCAGTAATACCTGCCCCAGGCAGTTATTGATCTTGTGCGCGCCGGTATGGTTGAGCTCGTCGCGTTTGAACCAGATCTGCGCCCCGCCAAAGGCTTCGGTCAGGCGCTCGGCGAAATAGAGCGGGCTCGGACGGCCCACGAAATCGCGGCTGAACAGGTCGAACTCGGCGACGAAGTCGGGGTCG
>JAIUMW010000117.1 GCA_022565365.1 Oceanicaulis sp. | reverse complement strand
GCCCCCCGCCCCGCGGGGGGGGGGGGGGGGGGGGCGGGCGCCGCGGCGGGAATGGGTGACGGGCAGGTGGCTGAGTCTGCATGCCCCCCACCCCGGCCCTCCCCCGGGGGGGGAGGGAGAAGAGATAGGCCCACTTCAGCCCACTCCGACAAACCCCGTCCAAATGTGTTTCCCCTCCCCCGAAAGTGGGAACGGGCCGGGGTGGATGACAAGGGAGAGACGCTCACCCCTCCGCCCCCAACCGTTCAGGCAATTCCGCCGCCCAGGCGGTGATATCGCCTGCGCCCAGGCACACCACGACATCACCCGCCTGGATGCGGGATTTGAGATCCACCGCCAGCGTCTCGCGCGTCGTCGCGGATGCGTCGCGGTGGGAGTGGCGCTGCAGGCCGGCGACCAGGCTTTCCTGGTCGGCGCCTTCAATGGGCGTCTCGCCGGCGGTGTAGACCGGCGTCACCAACACGCTGTCAGCGTCGTTGAAGCAGGTGCAGAAATCCTCAAACAAGTCATTGAGGCGCGTATAGCGATGGGGCTGGACCACGGCGATCACCCGGCCCTCCCCGGCGCGCTGGCGCGCGGCTTTGAGGACGGCGGCGATCTCCACTGGGTGATGGCCGTAATCATCGATCACCGCCACGCCATCGACCTCGCCCACCAGGGTGAAGCGCCGCTTCACGCCGGTGAACCCCGCCAGGCCCTGGCGCGCCTCATCCTCCCGCCCGCCCAGCGCCTGCACGACGGTCAGCGCGGCCGCTGCGTTGAGCACGTTGTGCTCGCCCATCATGGGCAGGCTGAGGCCCGCCCACACCGCCGGCTCGGCGCCGCGGGCCTGGAATCGCAGATCAAAGCGTGATCCGGCGGAGTCCCCGGCATGGTTGACGCTGCGCACATCGGCCTGGGGCGAGACACCGTAGGTGATGACGCGCCGGTCCTCGATACGCGCGGCCAGCGCCTGCACTTCCGGGTGATCCACGCACAGCACGGCGAAACCGTAGAATGGCAGGTTCTCGACGAATTGATGGAAGGCTTCGCGCAGGGCGTCGAAATCGCCGTAATGCTCCATGTGTTCAGGATCGATATTGGTGATGATCCCCACCGTACCGCGCAGTTTCAGGAAGGAGCCGTCGCTTTCGTCGGCCTCCACCACCATCCACTCGCCCGCGCCCATCTTGGCGTTGGAGCCATAGGCCGAGATGATGCCGCCATTGATCACGGTGGGATCAAACCCGGCCGCATCCATCAGGGCGGCCACCAGCGAGGTTGTGGTCGTCTTGCCATGGGTGCCGGCCACGGCCACGCATTGCTTCAGGCGCATCAACTCGGCCAGCATTTCGGCGCGGCGCACCACCGGAATGCGCCGGGCGCGCGCCGCCACAAGCTCGGGATTATCCCGGCGCACGGCGCTGGACACCACCAGCGCCCCTGCGCCGGCGACATTGTCGCCGTCATGGCCGATATGAACCACCGCGCCCTTCCCCCGCAGGCGCTGCACATTGGCGCTCTCTGAAATATCCGACCCGGTGACCTGATAGCCCAGATTGAGCATCACCTCGGCGATGCCACTCATCCCGATCCCGCCAATCCCGACGAAATGCACAGGCGAAGCCGCGGCGGCGAGGTCTCTGGGGGGCATGGATCGCTACTCCGCAGCGCGTTCGATAAGATTGGCCAGCGCCTCATGCGCATCGGGCCGTCCGGCGGCGCGGGCCGCAGCGGCGCGCGCGGCGAGAGCTTCGCCGTCCGCCAGCAGCGTTTCAAGGCGCTGTGACAGGCTGTCCGCCGTGAAGTCCGCCTCGGCTATGGCGTCGGCGGCGCCCGCCTGCACCAGACCTTGCGCATTGGCGCTCTGGTGGTCGTCCATGGCGATGGCCAGCGGCACCAGAATGGAGGGTCGCCCGATGGCGGCGAGTTCTGACACCGACGACGCCCCCGCCCGCGAGATCACCAGATGCGCTTTTGAATAGCGCGCGCCCATGTCATCGAAGAAGGCCGACAGTTCGGCGCGAACACCCGCAGCTTCGTAGACGCTGCACGCTGCGTCGAGGCTTTCATCGCGGGTCTGCTGCACCACACTCAGCCGGGCGCGCAGGGTCTCGGGCAATTGCGCGATGGCCGCAGGCACGGTGTCGGACAATATGCGTGCGCCCAGGCTCCCGCCGAGCACCAGGAGGCGGATCTCGCCATCGCTCTCGGGCGGCGCATAGGGCGTGTCGCGCGCGACCAGCACCGCGGCGCGCACCGGATTGCCGGTGACGGCGTGGCGCGCCTTGCGCGGCAGGCGGTCGAGGCGCTCAAAGCCCGACGCGACCGTGTGGGCGGAGCGCGCGAACAGCCGGTTCACCCGGCCCAGCACCGCATTCTGCTCATGAATAACGAAGGGCAGGCCGGAAATGCGCGCCGAGGCCAGCAGGGCGAACGCGGGATAGCCGCCAAACCCGGCGGCTGCGCCCGGCTGGAAATCCTTCACGATGGCGCGCGTGGCGCGCAGGCCAGCGGCGAGGTCCGCCAGCGCGCCCGGCAAGCGGCGCGGATTGGACTGAAACGGGCTGGCGGCGCGGATGACGCTGACCCCTTCGCCTGGAAAGCCATCGGTGTGGCGGGCGCCACGCGCATCGGTGATGAGGCGCACCCGCCAGCCGCGCGCGATCAGGGTTTCGGCCGCCGCGCGGGCCGGGAAGATGTGCCCACCCGTGCCGCCTGCAGCCATGATGAGGCGTTTGCCGGTCATGCCGCCGCACCCACAAGACGCTGTCGCCGTGGCTGATAGGCGCCGGGCCGGTGACGCGTCAGCGCCAGCATCAGGCCTGCCGAAAACGCCAGCGCCAGCATGGACGAGCCGCCATAGGACAGGAAGGGCAGGGTCATCCCCGTGGACGGAGCGAGGTCGAGATTGACCGCGATATTGACCAGCGCCTGCAGCGCGAACAACAGGGCGAGCCCCGCCGTGGCGAGGCGCGCGAAGGGGTCGTTGAGGCGCATGGCCAGCGTCCAGGCGCGCACAAACAGAAGCGCGTACAGCGCGATGATCAGGAGCATGGCCAGCGCGCCGAACTCCTCGCCCGCCACGGCGAAGATATAGTCATTATGGGCTTCAGGCAGAACGTGCTTCACCCGCCCCTCGCCCGGCCCCACGCCCCACAGCCCGCCACTGCCGATGGCGTCCAGCGCGATGTCGGTCTGGCTGCGCGCGCCGGCGCCGCCGGAAAGGAACTCGGTGACGCGGCGCTGGATATAGGGCACCAGATTGATCGCCGCCGCCGCGCCCGCGCCAATCGCGACGCCCAGCCCGATGGTCCAGCGCCAGGACAGGCCGCTGACCCACATCATGGCGGCAAAGACCAGCGTGATCAGCGCGGTCTGGCCGATATCAGGCTGCAGGGTCAGCAAGATGGCGGCGGTCGCGTAGATCATGATCGCCAGTAGACGCCCCGGCGCGGGCGCGCCGCGATCCTCCTCGGAGAACAGCCAGGCGGTGATGACGATGAAGGCGGGCTTGAAAATCTCGCTGGGCTGCAGGGAAAAGCCCGGCATGTGCAACCAGCGGGTGGAGCCGTTGATCGGCTGACCCACAGCCAGCACCAGCACCAGCAGGATCAGCGAGCCCAGCAGCGCCAGACCCGACATGCGCCGCACGCCGGTCAGCGAGAAGGCGGCGCTGACCATCAGGATGACCAGCCCCGCCGCCATGAACATCACCTGACGGCGCACATAGAAAAACGGATCGGCCGAGCTCGACACGGCCGGGCTGGCGGCGAACGCCAGCACCAGCCCCATGCCCAGCAGGAAGAGCAGGATGACCAGAAGCGGCTTGTCCAGCTCGCGCAGGACCCGCGAATAATGCCGCGTCAGGCTCATGCCGCATGTCCCTTCCGGATCAATCCCGTCAGCTTTTCCAGCGCAGCGGCGAAGACCTGACTGCGCGCCAGTCTCTCCTCTGGGCCGCACCGGGTTGACGGAGCGTATAGAAGGCGCGCGTTCTCGCCGGTGAGCGCAGCCGCATGCAGCCCCCGCGCCAGCGCATCCTCCAGGCTGTCCGCCTGGCGGCAGGCGACGCGAGGCGCCAGGCGCCGGGCGGTGCGCGCATCGGACTCAGGCAGGATCACACCGCGCAGGGCGCCTGGCAGCGCCGCGGGCAGATCATCGGCCTCCACCCCCGCATCCGCGATCCACCAGGTCGGCGCAGCGCCTGACAGTGACGCCAGCGCCGCTTTCGGGCTTTGCGCGCCGCCAAAATCGATGACCTTCACTGCGCCCAGGCTCTGGAGCGGCATGCCCCATCCAGCGGCGCCGGGACAGGCGGCCAGCGCCGCTTCGAGTGTGTCCGGTTCGGCGCCCAGTGCGAGCGCCAGCGCTGCAGCACCCGCAATCAGGCCGGGGGGCAGCGCCTCCAGTCCCGGCCCGGCCACGCCCAGCGGGCGGCGCGGCGCACCGGGCCGCGCATCGTGCAGCTGCCCGCCCAGCAGACACACCCCCTCGCCCAGCACCATGCGGCCCGAACAGGCGATCAGGCGGGTGCGGTCCACCCCGCCCCGGCGCAGCGCCGCCAGACGCGCCCCGGCGTCCGGCGCATCCATATCCAGAAGCACGGGACCGGAGATGCGCGCTGCGAGCGCCTCAAGGTCATGAGCACTGATCGCCGCACCCGCCAGGACCAGCAGCGCGTGCGCGTGGAGGTCCGGCGCGGCGGCGCACTCGTGCGCGCTGGCGGCGATGAGGGTGATGGACCCGGCGCGCAGCGGCGCCGCATCAAACAGCGCGATCCCGGCGCCGCCAAGGCGCACATCGAGGCCACAGCGCGACAGACAAAAGCTGGCGAGCTCAGCCGCCGCGCCCGCCGAGTCGCCGCCTACGACCAGCGCCGCGTGCGCGCCACGGGCGCCGGTAAGGGCGCGGGCGAACAGGTTCAACTCTGTGACGACCGGCGTGCCGGTGACGCGGGCCAGCGCCACAGGGCCGTTATCCGGGCCGCTATCGGGGGCATCAAGGCGGCCGACATCATCGATCACCAGGGCGGCCAGATCGCCCCAGTCGCGCGATGTGGGATCCTCGACCACCACGCCGGCGCGCGCAGCCACGGCGCGTGCGTCTGCATCCTCGTCCCAGCCGGACACCGCCATGCCGCCCGCAGCCAGCGCCCGCGCCGCCGCGCGCCCGCGCACGCCCAGCCCGATGACGGCGGCGCGGCCCTCGGCGCTGGGGCGGACGGGGATCATGGCGCCTCCTTGGCTAGCGCAGCTTCAGCGTGGACAGACCGATCAGGGCGAGGACGAAAGCGATGATCCAGAACCGCACCACAATGGTGGATTCGGCCCAGCCCAGCTTCTCGAAATGGTGGTGGATGGGGGCCATACGGAACACCCGCTTGCCAGTCAGCTTGAAGCTGGCCACCTGGACCATCACCGAGACGGCTTCCAGCACGAACAGGCCGACAATGATGACCAGCACGATCTCGTGCTTGACCGCCACGGCGATGGCGCCGATGGCGCCGCCCAGCGACAGCGAGCCGGTATCGCCCATGAACACCATGGCCGGGGGCGCATTGTACCAGAGAAAGCCCAGCCCGGCGCCGATCATCGCGCCGCAAATCACGGCGAGCTCGCCCGTGCCGGGGGTGAAATTGAGGAACAGGTAATTGGAGTAGACGGAGGAGCCGACCATGTAGGCGATCACGCCGAACGCACCCGCCGCGATCATCACCGGCACGATGGCCAGACCATCCAGCCCGTCGGTGAGATTGACCGCATTGGAGGCGCCGACAATCACCACCACGCCAAAGGCGAAGAACACCAGACCCAGCGGGATCAGCACCTCCTTGAAGAAGGGTATTGCGACGGAGGTCGCAAAATCGTCGGGCGTATTGGGCGCGCCATCGAGCAGATTGACCATCCAGAACACCGCGATCAGCGCCACCACGCCCTGCAGCGCCAGCTTGCCCTTGCCCGACAGGCCGTGATGGGAGCGCTTGGTCACCTTGCGCCAGTCATCAATAAAGCCGATCCCGCCATAGCTGGCGGTCACGAACATCACCACCCAGAGGTAAGGATTGGACAGATCGCCCCACAGCAGCGTGCCCGTCAGGATGCCGGTCAGGATGATGAAGCCGCCCATGGTCGGCGTGCCCGCCTTGGTCAGCACATGGCTTTCCGGCCCGTCATCACGGATCGGCTGGGAGCCCTGCTTTCGCAGCCAACCGATGAAGGGCATGCCCACCACCAGCGCGACCGCGAAGGCGGTCATGATCGCCGCGCCGGTGCGGAAGGTCAGGTAGTTGAGGACGTTGAACAGGGCGAACTGTTCGGCGAAAGGTGACAGCAACAGGTAAAGCATGGGGCGTTCAGACCTGTGTTGGGGCGCCGGCGCGCACGGATTTCAGAGCGGCGGCGATCCTGTGAACGCCGGATGCGTTGGAGCCCTTGATGAGCACGAGATCACCCTCGCGCGCCAGAGCGTCCAGCTGTTCCTTTCCAGCCGCCCAGTCGGGGGCGTGCACCGCCTCCACGCCAGCCGGCAAGACCTTGAGCAATGCGCCCATGCCGGCGCCCACGCCGATCACGGCGCTGACCCCGGCCTCAGCCCGCGGCTCGGCCAGCCCCGCGTGCAATTGCGCACTGTCGGGGCCAAGCTCCAGCATTTCGCCCAGCACCGCGATGCGCCGCGCGCCGGCGGGCGGCGTGCGGGCGGCCAGGCTCGCAAACGCCGCGCGCATGGAGGCGGGGTTGGCGTTATAGCTGTCATCGATAAGGGTCACGGCGCGGCCACCCGGCAGCTGCACGTCAAAACGCGCGCCCCGGCCGGCTTGGGCGCTTAGCCCCGCCAGCGCGTCCAGCGCCAGTTCGGCGTCAATGCCCGCCGCAAAGGCCGCCGCCGCCACGCCCGCCGCATTCACCGCCTGATGCGCGCCGGGTTGGGCGAGGCGGAAGGGGCGCACCCTGCCCATCACGTCCATCTCGCCCGATCCACCTTCGCCGTCAGGCGTATAGCTCAGCACCCGCACAGCGGCGCCGCGCGCCATGCCGAAATCGATCAGAAACGCGGCGCGCGAGGCGTTCACGGCTTGGGTCAGGCGCGGGGCGAACTCGTCATCGGCGGGGATGACCGCCACGCCATCGACTTCCAACCCGGTGAAAATCTCCGCCTTCGCGTCAGCAATCGCTTCCATGGAGCCGAGATTTTCCAGGTGCGCGGGCGCGATTTTCGTGATCAGCGCCACGCGGGGACGTACCTGGGTGCTCAGCGCCGCGATTTCGCCGGCATGGTTCATGCCCATTTCGAACACGGCGGCTTGCGTGGCTTGCGGCATGCGCGCCAGGGTCAGCGGCACGCCCCAGTGATTATTATAGCTCGCCACGCTCCAGTGGGCGGGACCGGCGGCGCGCAGTACGGCGGCCAGCGCTTCTTTCACGCTGGTCTTGCCCACCGAGCCGGTGACGCCGATGCGCACGGCGCCCGAGCGCAGACGTGCCGCCTGGCCCAGCGCCTGCAAAGCCGTGAGCGTATCGTTCACGATCAGGCGCGGGCCGTCGCAGCAATCGGCGCGCGCGGCCAGCACCGCGCCCGCGCCCTTGTCGATGGCGGCTTGCGCGAACTCATGACCGTCGCGCGCATCGCTCAGCGCCACGAACAGATCGCCCGGCGCCAGCGTTCGGGTGTCGATGGACACGCCGGTCGCGGTCCAGCCCTCCCCGATCAGGCGCCCGCCGGTGGCGAGGGCGGCGTCGGCGGCGGTCCAAAGCGGCGCGGTCATGATGCCCCCTCCAGCTCTTCCAGCAGGCGCGCGACAATGGCCGGCGCGTCAAACGGGATGACCCGGCCGCCGACAATCTGTCCGGTCTCGTGCCCCTTGCCTGCGATCAGCAGCGTGTCGCCCGCCTCCAGCATGGCGATGCCGGCGCGGATCGCGCTCTCGCGGTCGCCGATCTCTTGCGCGCCCGGGCAGGCCGACAGGATCGCCGCGCGGATCTCCGACGGCTCTTCGCTGCGCGGATTATCGTCGGTGATGATGCACACATCGGCCTGCTGCGCCGCCACAGCGCCCATTTTCGCGCGCTTGGACGGATCGCGGTCGCCGCCTGCGCCGAACACCAGAATGATGCGCCCGCGCGTGTGCGGCCGCGCTGCGCGGAGCAGCTTGTCGAGGCCGTCGGGCGTGTGGGCGTAATCGAGCAGGATCGGGGCGCCCTCGAGCGTCGTGCCTGCCTGCTGCAGACGCCCGGCGACGCCCGCCAGGTTCTCCAGCGCGGCGAATGCCGCGTCCGCGTCGACGCCTGACGCAATCGCCATCAGCGCTGCGCCCAGCGCATTGGCGGTCTGGAACTCGCCGATCAGCGGCAGCTCGACCAGCCGCTCCTCGCCGCGCCATTCAAAGCGCACCAGCTGGCTCGCGGGGCGCGGCGTGATCTCGCGCACGGCCAGGTCCCGGCCCCGCCAGCCCAGCGTCAGCACCTCCAGCCCGGCGGCCAGCGCGGTCTGCTCCACGCGCGCCGACCAGTCGGAATCCATGTTGATCACGGCCCGTCCGCCCGACGGCGTCAGCGCCGTGAACAGGCGCATTTTGGCGGCGAAATAGTCTTCAAAGTCCGGGTGATAATCGAGATGGTCCTGGGTGAGGTTCGTGAAGGCGCTGACCGCCACCCGCACCCCGTCCATGCGCCGCTGCTTCAGCCCGTGCGACGAGGCCTCCATGGCCAGATGGGTCACGCCCTCGCCCGCCAGCGCGTCCAGCGCAGCGTGCAGCGCAATGGCGTCCGGCGTGGTGTAACCCACATCGGTGCGCCCGGCCGCGCGCGTCACGCCCAGCGTGCCCAGCGCCGCAGCGCTGATGCCCGCAGCCGCCCAGATCTGGCGCAGGAATTCGACCGTGGAGCTTTTGCCATTGGTGCCGGTCACGGCCGCGATGTGGTCAGGTTGGCGCGGATGGAAGCGCGCAGCGATGGCGGCGAGCGCCCCCGCCGGGTCATCCGCCTCGATCACCGGAACCGGCGCAGTCGTTCCGCGCGCCGCCAGCACGCAGGCTGCGCCCTTTTCAATCGCGGCGTTGATGAACTGGCGCCCGTCCACCCGCACGCCGGGCAGCGCCGCGAACAGGGCGCCGGGCGCCACTTTGCGGCTGTCCAGCGACAGGCCGGTAATCATCAGATCGCGTGCACCATGC
>JAIUMW010000116.1 GCA_022565365.1 Oceanicaulis sp. | reverse complement strand
CCCCCCCCCGCCCACCCGGGCGGCGGGGGCGGCGGCGCTCGCGCCGGTACTGTCTTCCATGAAGCGCAACTGGCCCGAGCGGGCGCCGTCGCCTTGCGAACCGTCCTGGGGGGCGCCGCAAGCGGCCAGACTGACCGCCGCCAGGGCGCATATCGGCAGCGCGCGCATGAGGGCGAGCGTGCGGGCTTGATTGACAGTCAAACGGGGCCTCCTTAAGTCACCGTGCATCTGGGTCAGGCTGCACCTCCCTGAAGCTGGCGCGCGTTCGGGCGCTGCGGCTGGGCGGATGCGGTCAGAACGACCCGTTGTCCGCGCCCGCGCAAAGGCTGATACGTCATGCTCAACTTCACCCGCAAGCTTTTCGGATCGTCCAATGACCGCGTGGTCAAACGGATGCGCCCGCTGGTGGAGAAGATCAACGCACTCGAGCCTGACTTTGTGGCGCTGGATGATGACCAGCTCAAGGCAAAAACCGCCGAGTTCCGCGAGCGTCACGGGGCGGGCGAGAGCCTGGACAAGCTGCTGCCCGAAGCCTTCGCCGCCGTGCGCGAGGCCGCCCGCCGGGCGCTGGGCGAGCGCCATTACGACGTTCAGCTGATGGGCGGGATCACCCTGCACGAAGGTTCGATCGCGGAAATGAAGACCGGCGAGGGCAAGACCCTGGTCTCGACGCTGGCGGCCTATCTCAACGCCCTTCCCGGCAAGGGCGTGCACATCGTGACGGTCAACGACTATCTGGCCAAGCGCGACTCTGAATGGATGGGTCAGGTCTACGCCAAGCTCGGCATGACCACGGGTGTGATCGTCCACGGCATCTATGACGAGGAACGCCGCGCGGCCTATGCCTGCGACATCACCTACGGCACCAATAACGAGCTGGGCTTCGACTATCTGCGCGACAACATGAAGTATTCGCTGGCCGACATGGTCCAGTTCGGCGGCCGGCCGCTGGAAATGGCCACCCACCACTACGCCATTGTGGACGAGGTGGACTCCATCCTGATCGACGAGGCGCGCACGCCGCTGATCATCTCCGGGCGCACCGACGACCGCACCGATTTCTACAAGACCATCGACACCATCATTCCCGGGCTGAACGATGAGGATTTCGCCATCGACGAGAAGGCGCGCTCGTGCACCTTCACCGAAGAAGGCAATGAGCACATCGAGGAATTGCTGCGTGAACGCGGCCTGCTGGAGACCGGCGACCTCTACGATATCGAGAACGTCACCACGGTTCACCATGTCAACCAGGCGCTCAAGGCCCACAAGCTGTTCCGCAAGGACAAGGACTACATCGTGCGTGACGGCGATGTGATCCTGATCGATGAGTTCACCGGCCGCATGATGCCGGGCCGGCGCCTGTCCGAAGGCCTGCACCAGGCCATCGAGGCCAAGGAACAGGTCGAAATCCAGCCCGAAAACCAGACGCTGGCCTCGATCACCTTCCAGAATTATTTCCGCCTCTATGACAAGCTGGCGGGCATGACCGGCACCGCCGCCACCGAGGCCGATGAGTTCGCCGCCATCTACAGTCTGGGAGTGATGGAGATCCCGACCAATCGTCCGATCCAGCGGATCGACGAGGAGGACGAGCTCTACCGCACGGCGCGCGAGAAGAACGACGCGATCCTGACCGCCATCGAGGGCGCGCACAAAAAGGACCAGCCCGTCCTGGTGGGCACGGTGTCCATCGAGAAATCGGAATCCCTCTCGGCCTTCCTGACCGAAAAGAAGATCACCCACAAAGTACTCAATGCGCGCTATCACGAGCAGGAGGCGAGCATTATCGCCCAGGCCGGCGTGCCGGGCGCGGTGACCATCGCCACGAACATGGCCGGGCGCGGCACCGACATCAAGCTGGGCGGCAATGTGGAGTCCCGCCTGGAAGCCTGGCAGACCGAGGAAGAGGAAGCCGGGCGCACGCCGTCCGATGAGGACATCGCCGCCAAGCGCGCCGAAATCGCCGCCGACGTGGAAGCCCAGAAGCAGAAGGCGCTGGAAGCGGGCGGCCTGTTCGTGATCGGCACCGAGCGCCATGAAAGCCGCCGCATCGACAATCAGCTGCGCGGCCGGTCAGGCCGCCAGGGCGATCCGGGACGCACCGCCTTCTATCTGTCGGTGGAAGACGATCTGTTGCGCATTTTCGCGCCCGAGCGCCTGGACACCATCATGCGCACGCTGGGCCTGAAGGACGGAGAGGCGATCCAGCACCCGTGGATGACCAAGGCGGTGGAGACCTCGCAGAAAAAGGTCGAACAGCGCAATTTCGACATCCGCAAGAATATCCTGAAATACGACGACGTGATGAACGACCAGCGCAAGGCGATCTTCGAACAGCGCATCGAGTTCATGACCGCCGCCAACGTGTCCGACGTGATCAAGGACATGCGCGCCCAATGCGCCGAGGATCTGGTCCAGCGCCACATCCCGCCCAAGGCCTATGCCGACCAGTGGGACGTGACGGGCCTCAATGAGGCGGTGACCAAATATTTCAATCTGGAACTGCCTGTAGCCGAGTGGGCTGGCGAAGAGGGCATTGCTGACCAGGAAATCCTGGAGCGTCTGTCGAACGCCGTGGATGAGGCCTATGCCGAACGGGCCGCCGATATCGGCCCCGAACTGATGCGCCGCATCGAAAAGCAGATCCTGTTGCAGACCATCGACCAGAACTGGCGCGAGCACTTGCAGCAGCTCGACGCCCTGCGCTCGGTGATCGGCCTGCGCGGCTACGCCCAGCGCGACCCGCTCAACGAGTACAAGACCGAGGCCTTCTCCCTGTTCGAGGGCCTTCTGGACGAGCTGCGCTTTGAAACCACGCGCATGCTGTTCAATTTGCGCATGGCGCCGTCCGCGCCGATCCCGGCGCCGCGTCCGCCGGAGAATATCGAGGCGCGCCATATCGACCCGGCCACCGGGCGCAACAGCATGGACGATGATCCCGACGCGCCGCCCGCCGGGCGCCCCCGCGCGCCGCTGTCCTCGCGCTCCGCCGCCACGGCGCTCGATCCCGATGACCCCTCCACCTGGGGGCGGGTGCAGCGCAACGCCCTGTGTCCGTGCGGGTCGGGCAAGAAATACAAGCATTGCCACGGCAAGGTGGACGCGTCCTAGTCGAATTGCCCTTGCCCATACACACGTCCTGAGGGAATATCCTGCGTCCCCGGCATGGTCCGGCGGAGGCGTCTCCCATGAAGCGGCTTATCGTGTGTTGCGATGGCACCTGGCAGCGGGTGGGCCAGCCGTGTCCGACCAATGTGGTCAAGATCGCCCGCGCCATCCTGCCTCAGGCGCCCGGCCCCGGCGGCGCGCCGGTCCAGCAGATTGTCTATTATGACGCCGGCGTGGGCGTGCCGTTCGATCTGGGCGACGCCAACTGGTTCCAGCGTCAGGGCGCCAATATCCAGCGCGCTTTTGGCGGCCTGTTCGGGTCCGGGCTGGAAGACAAGATCAGCGCGGCCTATCAATTCCTCGCCTTCAATTACGAGCCCGGCGACGAGATCTATCTTTTCGGTTTTTCGCGCGGCGCCTTCACCGTGCGCTCACTGGCCGGGATGATCTACTGCTCGGGCCTGCTCCGCCGCATGTCGATCCACAAGCTCGACGCGGCCTTCGCCCTCTATCGCGACCCGGATGTGAAGCCCGCCTCGCCCGTGGCGGCCGCTTTCCGCGAGGCGCACGGCGAAGCGGCGCCGGTCCGGTTTCTGGGCTGCTGGGACACGGTGGGCATGCGCGGCGTGCCCGAGCTGCCCGGCCTGAGCTGGATGGCGCGCCGGATCAACAAGGATTACCGGTTCCACGACTGCTATCTCAACCGCTCTATCGCCCATGCGCGCCATGCCTGCGCCATTGATGAGGACCGCAAGGCGTTCGCGCTCACCGGCATGCTGGCCTCGCCCAATGCCGGACCCGGTCAGGTCAGGCAGGTCTGGTTTGCAGGCGATCATGGCGGCGTGGGCGGCGGGGAAGAGGCGAGCGAGCCTTTGTCCGACGTGGCGCTGGACTGGATGGCGGACCAGGCGGCCTCTGTGGGCCTCGGCATCAATCTGAAACGCCACCCGGAAAAATGGTTCCGACCCGACCCGCTGCATGCCTTGCCTCAGCGCACGCGCGGCCTGCTGGACAAGCTCGGCCATGCGCCGCGCGCCATCCCCGGACCCGCGCGCGCGACCCTGCCCCGCTCCGCGCGGGACCGCTACGCGGCCGCCACACCGGCCTACCGGCCCGCCGCGCTGAAACCGTATCAGGCCGAGCTGGGGTAAGATCGCGCTTCCTTGAAGGCCGGACTCAGGCTTGACTGCGCACTGATGGCGCGTGCAGCCCGGCGCGCACCGGTTTTAGCGGAGGCCTGTCATGTACGAAACCATTCTCACGCCCGTTCTGGTCCTCATCGCCTGGACGCTGGTGATGTGGCTGTGGATGTACGCCACGCGCATCCCCGCCATGCAAAAAGCCGGCATCAAGCCGGCCAAGCTGCGCGAAAAGTCGGAAATGGACGTGCTGCCCCGGTCGGTGCGCCAGGTGGCCGACAATCACAATCACCTGCACGAGCAGCCCATGCTGTTCTACGCGCTGGCCTTCTACATCCACCTGACCGGCGGCACAGGCGACGCCGTGTTCATCGGCCTGGCCTGGGGCTATGTCTTCCTGCGTATCGCCCACAGCCTGTACCAGGCGCTGGTGAACTTCATCCCGGTGCGCTTTGCCCTCTACACGCTGGCGACGATCATGCTCGTCATCATGGCCGCGCGCTGCGTCCTCGCCGTCATCTAGAGGCCGGAGCCATGCCGGACATCACGCTCTACGGCCTCAAAACCTGCGATACCTGCCGCAAGGCGCTGGGCGCGTTGAAGGCGGCGGGACGCAGCGCCGCCTTTGTCGATGTGCGCAGCGATCCGGGCCTCGCGGCGCGGCTGCCCGGCTGGCTCGAGGCGGTCGGCGCAGACCGGCTCGCCAATACCCGCTCCACCACCTGGCGCGGGCTGGACGAGGGCGAGCGCGCCCGCCTGGCCGACGACCCGGCGGGCCTGCTGGCCGATCACCCCGCCCTCATCAAGCGCCCGGTGATTGAGGTGGATGGCGCAGTGCATGTGGGCTGGACGCCCGCCGTGCGGGCGGAGCTGGGGCTGGGATGAACTGAGCCCGGCGAAAGCAACGCAGCGCCGCGGCGGAACCAACCGGCTCCCCGCCCCTTGACGCACGGGACCTGCGCGCTGTCTCTGTTCAGCTTGCAGGGTTGCGCGCCGCCGTCTTGTCTGCCCAATAGCGGGCCGGGCCGGACCCGAGCGCCGCCCCCCAAGCCAATGGAACGGTGATGATGACGCCAGACGCCCAGCAGCCTGCCGCGCGCGGACCGCGCCGCCTGCTCGGGCGGATCCGCGATCTGATGGCGGTGCAGGAGGATGCGCAAAAGCGCCTCGACCGGCTGACCGACATCATTTCCGAGGAAACCGCCTCGGACGTGTGCTCGATCTATCTGGTGCGCCCGTCCGGCGCGCTGGAGCTGTCGGCCACCCACGGCCTGAAACCCGACGCGGTGCACCGGACCCGGTTGAAGGCCGGCGAGGGTCTGGTGGGTCTGGTGGCGCGGCGGGCGCGGCCGTTCTCCGTCGAAGACGCCCCGGGCCATCCCAGCTTCTCCTTCCGCCCGGAAACCGGCGAGGAGCCGTTCAAGAGCTTTGTCGGCGTGCCGATCCTGCGCGGCGGCCGCCTGGTGGGCGTGCTCACCGCCCAGACCCGCGCGGTGCGTCCGATCACTGAGGAAGAGATCGAGACCCTCCAGACCGTCGCCATGCTGCTGGCCGAGATTGTCGTCTCGGGCGATCTGGTTGGCTCCGAAGCGTTTTCCGGGCTGGAGCTGCGCCTGTCGCGCCCGGAACGCTTTCAGGGCCTGGCCCTGTCGGGCGGGCTGGCGCGCGGCGTGGCGGTCAAGCACGAGCCCCATGTGCGCCCGGCCCGCATGGTGGCCGAAGACGCGGACATCGAAGAAGGCCGGCTGGAAGACGCCATCAAGCGTCTGCGCCGCTCGGTGGATTTATTGCTGGATTCCGGGCGCGCGCCCATGGGCACGCCCTCGCGCGAAGTGCTGGAAGCCTATCGCATGTTCGCCCATGACCGCGGCTGGCTGGACCAGCTGCGCGAGGCGGTGCGCGCAGGCCTGACCGCAGAGGCCGCCGTGGAGCGGGTGCGCAACGAACACCGCGCCCGGCTGATGCAGGCGCGCGATCCGTATTTCCGCGAGCGCCTGCATGATCTGGAGGATCTGGCCAACCGGCTCTTGCGCCATCTCCAGCGCAACGGCGCGGAGAGCCCCAGCCAGCTGCCCGTCGGCGCCGTCCTGATCGCCCGCAGCATCGGACCGGCGGAGCTGTTGGAGCTGGACCGGCGCAATCTGGTGGGCGTGGCGGGGGAGGAAGGCTCCCAGACCAGTCACGCGGCCATCGTCGCCAAGGCGCTGGGCATTCCCATGGTGGGCCAGATCGAAGGCGCGCTGGACCGCATCGAGGATGGCGACGCGGTGATCGTCGATGGCGAATTCGGCATCTTGCATGCGCGCCCGTCCGAGGACGTGCGCGACACCTATGACGAGCGCATCGCGGGCCTGGCCGAGCGCCGCCGCGTGTATGCGGACCTGCGCGATGCGCCGGCCATGACGAAGGATGGCGAGCGCATCGTCCTGTCAGCCAATGCCGGCCTGCTGGTGGAGCTGATGCGGCTGGAAGAGAGCGGCGCGGAGGGCATCGGCCTGTTCCGCACCGAGTTCCAGTTCATGGTCTCCGACACTTTGCCGCGCCTGCAGGCCCAGATCGATCTCTATGCGGCGGCCCTCAACGCCGCCGGCGACCGGCCGGTGGTGTTCCGCACGCTGGATCTGGGCGGCGACAAGGTGGCGCCCTACACACGGGCGACGCGCGAAGCCAATCCGGCGCTGGGCTGGCGGGGCCTCCGCATGGGGCTCGACCGGCCAGGCCTCACCCGCTACCAGCTGCGCGCCCTGGTCCACGCCGCATCAGGCCGGGCGCTGAACGTGCTGTTCCCGCTGATCACCGACCCGCGCGAATTCACCGACGCCAGCGCCATGTTGCATCAGGAGCTGCGCCACGCCGAGCGCCACGGCCATGTCCCGCCGTCCAGCGTGCGCATCGGCTTCATGCTGGAGACCCCGGCCATCGCGTTTGCGCCGCAGGCCTGCCTGGCCATGGCGGATTTCGTGTCGGTGGGCGCCAATGATCTGATGCAGTATTTTTTCGCCGCCGACCGCCAGAATCCGCGCGTGGCCGGGCGCTATGACCCCATCAGCGCGCCGGCTCTGGCCCTGTTCAAATCGGTGCGCGAGGCCTGCGACGCCGCCGGCAAGCCGGTCAATGTCTGCGGGGAGCTGGCCGGACGCCCGCTGGAGGCGTGCGTGCTGACGGGGCTGGGCTATCGCTCCCTCTCCATGGCGGGCGGGATGATCGGCCCTGTGAAGCGGGCGCTGGCCGGGCTGGACGCCGCGCGCCTGAGCGCCTGGCTCGACGAATCCATCGCTCAAGGCCAGCCCGATTTGCGCCGCGCCCTGCTGACAGCAGGAGAAAATGCCGGTCTGCCGCGAGAACTTGTTGATGAAATGACAAGCATTTGATTGAATGGTATTGCAGTGCGGCAGCCGGGCCACACTCGCGAGGGGGCGCCCGTCAGGGCGCATGACATGACCAAGGCCTCAATGGGCAAGCTCGACACCAATATGGCGGACAGCGCCTATATCCCTGTGGATGCTGTGTTTTCTCAGCCCGGCAGAGGCGCTGACGACACCGGTCTGACCCTGGGCGAGCGCCTGAGAACGGCGCGAATCAACGCGGAAATGACGCTGGATTCCGCCTCGGAACGCACCCGCATCAAGCGCGATTATCTCGAAGCGCTGGAGTCCATGGACCCGCGCGGCCTGCCCTCGCGCGCCTATGCGGTGGGATATCTGCGCACCTACGCCAATTTTCTCAGCCTCGACGCCGCCAGCTGCGTGGAGCAGTTCAAGACCGAGGTGGAGTGCGATACCGGCCGCTCCCAGCCCACCGCGCCCCAGGAAAAGCGCGAGATCAAGCTGCCGCGCGGCATGCTGGGCACAGTCGCGCTTCTGTCCGCCGTGGTCGCCATGGCCGGCTGGTATGGCCACTACATTTCCCAGCGCGACACCGCCAGCGCCGCCGGCCAGCCCATCATCGCCATGATGAGCGCCGAAACCGCAACGCCGGCCACCGCCGCAGCACCGCCTGTGCGCCAGCACGAGGACATCTGGGCCGGCCTGCCGGGCCCGCGCAGCACCGGCGCCGTGGTGCTGGAAGCGGGCGGGCTGGTGCATCTGGAAGTGCGCGACGCCTCGGGCCGCATTCTGGTTTCGCGCCAGATGGAAGCCGGCGACATCTACCGCGCCCCCGACGAGCCGGGCCTGACGATTTCGGCCAGCGATGCGGGCCTGGTCCTGCTGCGCACCGCCGGGCGCCCGGTTGGCGCTCTGGGCGAGCGCGGCGAGGCGATGGACAATACGCCGGTGTCGGAATTCCTGCTCAGCGCCATGAGCGCCGCTGGCGGGCGGTGACCCCGAATTGAGCGGCGCCGCGGCGATACATGCGGCGGCGTACCCCCTCGCACCCGGACGCAGGGCGGGCTATATCCGGTGTGCAAGCATGAAGCGGAACCGCCATGGCCGTTGAAGTCCACACCAAGGTGCGCCCCTGGCGCATGATCGACCGGCGCGAGAGCCGGCAGATTCATGTCGGCCCGGTTCCGGTCGGCGGCGGCGCGCCGATCAGCGTACAGTCCATGACCAACACGCCCACCACGGACGCGCGCGCCACCCTCAACCAGATTGCCCAGCTCGAAGACGCCGGCGCCGATATCGTGCGAGTGTCCTGCCCGGACCCGGAAAGCACGGCGGCCTTCCGCACTATTGCGCGCGAGTCGCGCGTGCCGCTGGTGGCCGACATCCATTTTCACTACAAGCGCGGCATCGAGGCGGCCGAGGCGGGCGCGGCCTGCCTGCGCATCAATCCGGGCAATATCGGGTCCATGGACCGGGTGCGCGATGTGGTGTCAGCCGCGCGCAATAATGGCTGCTCCATCCGCATCGGGGTCAACGCCGGCTCGCTGGAGCGCCATCTGCTGGAAAAATACGGCGAGCCCAGCCCCGAGGCGATGGTGGAAAGCGCGCTCGACCATGCGCGCATCCTGGAAGACCTCAATTTCCGCGAAT
>JAIUMW010000115.1 GCA_022565365.1 Oceanicaulis sp. | reverse complement strand
CGGTGGCCGGCGCGCGCAGCGGCGGCCGGACGCGGCGGGCGGGCGCGGGCCGCCCATGAGGCCAACCCACCCAGCGCGGGGCGGCCCCGCGGGCGCAGCGCCGCGGCGCCGGGGCCCGCCGCGCCCTGGCGCGGGGCGGGGGGGCGGGCGGGGCTCGGCGCAATGCGGGGGCGTGCGGAGCTGGAGCGTCAGCGTGGTGGCCCGCCGGGCCGGTTTGATCTGGAATGGAGCGATCATGCGCTATGCAGCCCTGAGCCTGCCGTACTGGCCGGTGGAGCGCGCCCGGCGCGCCGGGTCGCCGGATAATAACCGCCCCTTTGCCCTCATCGCGCCGGGCGCAGGCGGCGAGCGGCTCTACGCTGTCTGCCCGGCAGCGGCGCGCGCCGGGCTGAGCGCCTCCATGCGCGTGGCGGATGCGCGTGCGCTGGTCCCTCAGCTGCGCGTCAGCGCCGCCGATCCTGACGGCGACCGGGCGGCGCTGGAGGACCTGGCGCGCTGGTGCGGGCGGGTCTCGCCCTGGACGGCGCCGGAGCCGGGCGCGGCGGCGCATTTGTCGGGCGTGCTGATCGACATTACCGGTTGCGCGCGCGTGTTCGGGGGTGAGGACCGGCTGCTGGACGCTCTCATTCGCGATGTGCGCGCGCGCGGCTTTACCGCCCGCGCCGCCGCTGCGCCGACGCTGGGCCTCGCCTGGGCTTTGGCGCGCCATGGCGAGCCGGGGCGGCGCGGCTGGTGCGCCGCTGATGACGTTCCTAGCGCGCTGGCGCCCTTGCCGGTGGAGGCCTTGCGCCTGACGCCGGAGACCTGCGCCGCCCTGCGCCGGTTCGGGCTCAATACGGCGGGCGCCCTGATGGCCCTGCCGCGCCGGGCGCTGGGGCGCCGCTTCGGGCCGGAGCTGGCGCGCCGCCTCGATCAGGCGCTGGGCGGGGTGCGCGAGACGCTGTCGCCCCTGCGCCCCGCGCCGGCCTTGCGCGCGCGGGTGCGTTGCGCCGAGCCGCTGATCACGCTCGACAGCGTGGGCGAGGCGTTCGCCCATGCCCTGACGCGCCTGTGCGCCCTGCTGGAGCGTGAGGGCCTGGGCGCCCGGCGCGTGCGCCTGACCCTGTACCGGGCCGATGGTGGGGTGGGGGAGATGATGCTGGCCCCCGCCGCGCCGGTGCGCGACAGCGCCCATCTGATCCGCCTGATGCGCCACCGGCTGGAGCGCGCAGGGCTCGACGCCGGGTTCGGCGTGGACCTGGTGGAGGCCGCCGCCCTCATGACCCGTCCGCTGGATGCGGGCCAGGCCAGGCTGGACCCCGATGCGGGGGCGGAGCGTCTGGCGGCGGCGCGCCTGATGGATCGGCTGGACGCGCGCCTGGGCGCCGGGGCGGCGGCGTGCGCCGAGGCCGTGGACAGTCATGTGCCCGAACGCGCGGGGCAATGGCGCGCCGGGGCGGCGGCGCCCGCCAGCTGGCCGCGCCGGCCCGAACGCCGCCCGCTTCTAATCCTGGACCCGCCCGAGCCCGCCGAGGCGGTGGCGGAGATTCCCGACGGGCCGCCGCGCCGCTTCACCTGGCGCCGGGTCGCCCACACGGTGGCGCGCGCTGAAGGGCCCGAGCGCATCGCGCCGGAATGGTGGCGGCTGACCCCGGGCGCGGCGGCGCGCACGCGCGATTATTTCCGCATCGAGACCGGGGAGGGGCGCCGGTTCTGGCTGTACCGCGAGGGCCTGTATGGCCGCGAGACGCGCCAGCCGGCCTGGTTCGTCCACGGGGCTGGGTGATGGGGGCGGGCTGATGGCGCGCTTCGCCGAGCTTTGCGCGGCCAGCAATTTCTCCTTCCTGCGCGGGGCGAGCCAGCCGCACGATATGGTGGAAGCCGCCGCTGCCCTGGGGCTGGAGGCGGTGGCGGTGGCCGACCGCAACACGCTGGCGGGGGCCGTGCGCGCCTTCCTGGCCGGGCGCGAGCAGGGCGTGCGCGTGCTGACCGCCGCGCGTCTGGTGGCGGAGGCGGCGGAGGCGGGGGAGGCGGGGGAGACGGGGGTGGAGCTCGTGTGCATTCCGCGCACCCGCGCCGCCTATGGCCGGCTGTGCCGCGCCCTGTCGGACGCTCACGAGACCGGCGAGCCCGGCGCACCGCATATTGATCTGCCCGCCATGGCGCAGGCGCTGGGCGAAGACCAGATCCTGATCCTGATGCCCCCGCCCGACGCGGGTGAGGGCTGGCGCACGCAGGCGCAAGAGGTGCTGGCGCGCGCCGCATCCCCCATTTATCTGGCGCTGGTGCGCCGGTTTGACGGCCGCGACGGCGCGCGCCTGCAGGGTCTCGCCGCGCTCGCCCATGGCTGGGGCGTGCCGACACTGGCCAGCAGCGACGCGCTCTATCACGTGCCCGAACGCCGCGCCCTGCAGGACGTGCTCACCTGTATTCGCGAGCATGTGCGCGTTGATGCGGCGGGCCGTCGCCTGGAAGCCAATGCCGAACGCCATTTGAAAGACGCGGCGGAGATGGCGCGCCTGTTCGCCGATTATCCCGATGCCGTGACGCGCACGGCGCAGCTGGCGCGCAGCGTGGATTTCTCGCTGGATCAGCTGGTCTACGCCTATCCTGACGAGACCATCGGGGCGGGCGAGACGCCCATGGAGACGCTGCGCCGGCTGACACGCGAGGGCGCGGCCCGGCGCTGGCCCGGCGGGGTTCCGGACGCGGTGCAAAAGGCGCTCGAGCATGAGCTCGACCTCATCGGATCGCTCGATTACGCCAGCTATTTTCTCACCGTGGAGGATCTGGTGCGGTTTGCCCGTTCGCGGGGCATTCTGTGCCAGGGGCGCGGTTCGGCGGCCAATTCGGCGGTGTGCTACGCCATTGGCGTGACCGAGGTGGACCCGGCGCGCATCGATCTTCTGTTCGAGCGATTCATCTCCGCCGAGCGCGGCGAGCCGCCCGATATCGATGTGGATTTCGAGCATGAGCGCCGCGAGGAGGTGATCCAGTACGTCTATGAAAAATACGGGCGGCGGCGCGCGGCCATGACGGCGGTGGTCCATTGCTACCGCCCGCGTGGGGCGCTGCGCGAGGCAGGCAAGGTGTTCGGCCTGTCCGGCGATGTAATCGCGGCATTGTCCAAGGCGGTGTGGGGCTGGCGCGATCCGGTGTCGTCCCAGACGATCCGGGATAAACTGGGGCTTGATCCCGACGCGCCGGCCCTGCGCCGCACGCTGGCCGCCGCGCGCGCCCTGCAGGGGTTTCCGCGCCATCTGTCCCAACATCCCGGGGGGTTCGTCATGACGCTGGACCGGCTGGACGAGATGGTTCCGGTGCGCAAGGCCGCCATGCCCGAGCGCACGGCGATCGAGTGGGACAAGGAGGATATCGACGCGCTGGGCTTGATGAAGGTGGATGTGCTGGGGCTGGGCATGCTCAGCTGCGTGTCGCGCGCGCTGGCCATGATCGCAGACGCCTATGGCCGGCCCATGCAGGTGCAGGACATCCCGGCCGAGGACCCGGCCGTCTACGACATGATCTGCAAGGCCGACACGGTGGGCGTGTTCCAGATCGAGAGCCGGGCGCAGATGAGCATGCTGCCGCGCCTGAAGCCGCGCTGCTTCTATGATCTGGTGATCGAGGTGGCCATTGTGCGCCCCGGCCCGATCCAGGGCGACATGGTCCATCCCTATCTGCGCCGGCGCGAGGGGCGCGAGGCGGTGAACTACCCCTCCGAGGCGCTGCGCGCGGTGCTGGGCAAGACGCTGGGCGTGCCGCTGTTCCAGGAACAGGCGATGAAAATCGCCATCGTGGCCGCCGGTTTCACCCCGTCGGAAGCCGACCGGCTGCGCCGCTCCATGGCCGCGTTCCGCCGCGCCGGGACCATTCAGGAGATGGGCGAGAAGCTGGTGGCGGGCATGATCGCCAATGGCTATGAGCCCGACTTCGCCAAGCGCTGCTTCCGCCAGCTGGAAGGGTTTGGCGAGTACGGCTTTCCCGAAAGCCATGCGGCGAGCTTTGCGCTGATCGTCTACGTCTCCTGCTGGCTCAAACGCCATTACCCGGATGTGTTCCTGGCCGCCATGCTGAACGCCCAGCCGCTGGGCTTTTACGCCCCGGCCCAGCTGGTGCGCGGTGCGCGCGAGCATGGCGTGGTGGTGCGCGCGCCCGACGTGAACGCGTCGCATTGGGACAGCACGCTGGAGGCGCTGGCGCCGGGGGAGGGGCCGCGCGCGACGCCTGAGGGCGGCGCCCGGCGGGCGGTGCGCCTGGGCCTGCGCCAGATCAAGGGCCTGTCCGAAAGCGCGGCTGCGCGCCTGATCGCAGCGCGCGAGCGCGGGGCGTTTGTCAGCATAGAGGACGCCGCCCGGCGCGCGGGGCTGGGGCGCGGGGTGCTGGACGTGCTGGCGCGCGCTGATGCTTTCGCCTCGCTGGGCGAGACGCGCCGGGCGGCGGGCTGGCGCGCGCGGGCGGTGGCCGGTCCCGACCTGCCCCTGTTCGCCGCCGCCGGGGGCGAGGGCGCGGTGGCCGACTATTCCGGCGCCGCGCTGCCGATGCTCAAAGCATCCGAGGACGTGGTGCAGGACTATGCCAGCCTGTCATTGTCGCTCAAAGGCCATCCCATGGCCTTCCTGCGGGGGCATTTTCACCGTCTGGGCTATCAGCCCTGCGCGGCGCTGGCGCGGTTGCGCCCCGGCGCGCGCACGGGTGTCGCCGGGCTGGTGCTGGTGCGCCAGCGCCCGGGCTCGGCCAAAGGGGTGATCTTCGCCACGCTGGAGGACGAGACCGGGACGGCCAATGTGATCATCTGGCCGCACGTGTTTGCGCGTTTCCGCCGGGCGGTGATCGGAGCGAAGCTGCTGGGCGTGACCGGCGAGCTGCAGCGCGAGGGCGATGTGATCCATCTGGTCGCCGCCCAGGCGCGCGACTGGAGCCACGCGCTGGACGCCCTGACCGAATGTGATGACGCAGGCGGCTTCCACAGTGCGGTCGCCCATGCCGACGAGGTGGTCCGCCCTGGCGCGGACGCACGCGAGCGCCCCAAACGGCGCCTCGCCCCGTCGCAAACCGAAAGCATCATCCCCGGCAGCCGTGATTTCCGGTGACGCGGACCGCCCGGACGGCGATTTTCACTTGATCCTATGCGCGTTTCGAAATGATATACCATTTCGAGGGCCGGGCCTCCCCGGCTCCGTGTGGAGGAGACAGACCCATGAGAACCCTGATTGCTGCGCTGGGCGTGAGCGCCGTGACGGCGGCTGCGGCCTGCGCCCAGGAGCGCCTCAGCTTCGACAATCCCGACGACGTCATCACCATGAACCGCAAGATCGGCTGTTCCACGGTGGATGGCGAGCCGATCACGTTCTACTGGCACGGCTACGCCTTCTCGCGCCGGGCCGGCGAGCCGGACCGCCGCATGTTCCGGGTCGAGGGCATGAATGTGCGCGCCTGCGTGACGGTGGAGCATCCCGAATACGGGACGGGCTACCGCCTCGTCTCGCGCGAAATCCTGCTTTATCTCGATCCGGAGACCAACGAGATCCTGTCCACCTGGGACAATCCCTGGACCGGCGAGACGGTGGACGTGCTCCACGTCGCCAATGATCCGGTCAATTCGCGCGGCAGCTTCCCGAACGGACCCAATGGCCCGGCGCAATGGCGCGGCGCCTCCATGGGCAATGATTTCTGGCAGACCACCACCGTGCCGCTGTTCTACTCCAACCCGCTGGCAGGTGAGTTCCAGGACGAGACCGGCGCGGTCTATCACGCCACCGAGATGTTCAACTTTTTCGGCAATGTGGATGATCTGACCGATCCCGAAACCACCACCGCCGATGTCGAGGTGGGCTGGGTGCGCATGTCCGACTGGCTGCCCTGGATGAAAATGCGCGGGCGCGACGGGCTGATCTATTTCCACACCGCCGGAACCAAGCTGGACAGCTGGGACGAGCTGCCGGACTTCTTCCAGGAAGAGATCGCCCGGCACTACCCCGAATACACCGATCCGCCGCCGCTGGATGATGACCGTCCCAATGTGACCAGCTGGACCTATTACCGCGATATCGCGGCAGGTGTGGTCACACCGCCGGTTCGAGACTGATTACGGCTCATCCCGGTCGCCGCCCTGGCGGCCGGGTTTGTCACTGAAATGCAACACTGGCCCGCATTTGTTCGGACAAGTGCAAGATCACAGCAGTGTGATGGCGTCAAATGGTATATCAATTGAAGCAACCCTGCGCCCGCGCCCGACCTGCGCGGGTCCAGGACCACGGCTCACAAGGCTGAAAAAGCCGCGCAAGGGGAGACTAGAGCGTGAAAAAGCACATCCTGTTGACTACCGCCGCAGCGATTGCGGCGACCAGCCTGACGGCGATACCTGCCGTCGCCGCCGCCCAGGAACAGGGCGCCCAGCAATCGCGCGACGTCATTACGGTGACGGCCCGCCGCCGGGAAGAGACCATCCTGGACGCGCCCGTCGCCGTGACCGCGTTCGGCGAGGAGGACATCCTCAATCTCGGCCTGCAGTCGGTGGACGACGTGGCCCGTTTCACGCCGGGTCTGTCTTTCTCGGCTGCGTTCGGCCGATCCTCGGAACGCCCGGTGATCCGCGGGCAGGCCAACGTGCTGGCCGGCGTGCAGTTCGGTGTGGAATCAGGCACCGCCTATTTCATCGACGGCGTCTACTATCCCGGCTCCATCCAGAACCTGGACCCCAATGATCTGGCCCGGGTCGAGGTGATCCGCGGTCCGCAAAGCGCGCTCTACGGCCGTAACACCTATGCCGGCGCCATCAACTTCGTCACCCGCGGCGCCACCGACACGCTTGAAGGCCAGCTGCGCGCGCGTGGCGGCAGCTATGGCGAGTATGAAGTGTCGGCCGGCCTGTCCGGTCCCATGGGCGACCGCGCCGGCTTCCGCCTGTCGCTGCGCGACTACAATTATGACGGCGAATGGACCAACCAGGTGACCGGGCAGACTGTGGGCTCCCAGTCCAGCACGTCGCTCTCCGCTGTTGTGGACCTCAATCCGACTGACAATTTCGATTTCCGGCTGCGCGCCCAGTATTCGGAATCGCGCGACGGCACGCTGCCGCTCTTCCTGCAGCCGGCCGCCAGCAACAACTGCGCGCCTGGCCATCGCTCGCTCGCGTCCTGGTCGCGCTCTGGCAGCACCAACAATAACCAGTATTTCTGCGGCGTGATCCGGCCTGCGCCGGTGGCGCTGAACACCGGTCCGGCCCTGCCGGGCCAGCCGGCGATCGTGCCGGGCGTTCCGGCCAATGCGCTGCACCCTTTCCTGCCCTTCCAGCTCTATTCGACCGGGGACGGCACGGCGTTTGACGGCATCTCAAACAACGCCATCCTGCTGTCGGGCATCATGAATTGGGATATCGGCGGCTCGGGCTATGTCTTCACGGTGTCGGCGGGATATCGTGACGAGGAGCGCCGCTTCGGTTCGGACTCCGACCACAGCTCGATCAACTTCGTGTTGCAGCCTGTCGGCATGGCCGATACCGGCGCCTTCTTCGCCAACACCACCCGCAATCTGGTTGAAGACTACTCGTTCGAAGCGCGTCTGGCCTCGCCGGTGACCGACCGGTTCCGCTGGATGGTCGGCGCGTATTATTACGACCAGACCAATGACGGGTTCACGATCACCTTCTCCAACCCGGCTGGCAATCCGGCGAGCCGTCTGACCACGACCAACCAGGCGATTTTTGGCCTGATGGAATATGACCTGACCGAGAATCTCACGGTGACCCTCGAAGGCCGCTATGCGGAAGAAGAAAAGTCGACGCTGGACGGCATCAGCACGGCCACGCCTTTCAGCCGCTCGGACACCTTCACCAACTTCACGCCGCGCCTGACGGTCAACTGGTCGGTGGATCCCGAAACCACGATCTTCGCGGTGTATGCGCGCGGCGTGAAGCCGGGCGGTCAGAACGGTCAGATCGGCGAAACTACCGGCAATCCGACCTATGATCAGGAAACGTCGGAGAACTTCGAAATCGGCGTCAAGCGCTCCCTGTTCGGCGGGGCGGGTTATTTCGCAGCGTCGGCCTATTACATCGACGCGACCGACGTGCAGCTGACCACCGCTGTGTCCAACCCGGCCGGCGCGATCAACTCGGTGGCCACCAACCAGGGCGCCGCGGAAATCCTCGGCCTCGAGCTGGAATACCGCCAGCAGGTCACCGACATGCTCTCGGTGGGTGCGACCTATGCCTGGACGCGTCCTGAATTCACCTCGGGCTGCGATGACGCGCAGTGGGAGTTGACCTCGGGCGGCGGCGTGATCGCCCCCGACTCCACCGCGCCGGGCACCGGCACCTCCTTCTTCGGCCAGACGGGCAATTGCTCCATTGCGGGCAATCGCATTCCGCTGACCTCGGAGCACCAGCTGTCGATCAATGGCGAACTGCGTGCGCCGCTGGGGACCAACGGACGCCTCGAGTGGTTTGCACGAGGCGACTACACCTATGAGTCGTCTAAATACGTGCAGGTTCACAATCTGGCCGAGACGGGCTCCGCCTCGATCCTGGGCGCCCAGCTGGGCATTCAGAGCGACACCTGGCCGAGCATGGCCTATGGCCGCAACATCCTCGATGAAGACTCCATCGGGATGGCGACCCGCGGGCTGCAGACGCCCTATCTCAGCCCCGGCTTCTCGCCGAACACGGCGCCGGCCGGCGCTTCGACCGGCGCGCCGCGAGCCTTCTTCGGCACGCTGCGCCGGGGCGCCAGCTACGGGGTCGAGGCCCGCTACCGCTTCTAGGGCTGTCCGGTACGGACATGCCTTCGGGGCACGGGGAAAAAGAGCGGCCGGACCTTTAACGGGTCCGGCCGTTTTCTTGTGTGAGCCAGCATGATGGCGCCGCGGGCGGCGAGGGGCTTCAGGCCCGGCAGGCCTGCGCGCGCAGCTTGTGATCGGCCAGCACCAGCGCGGCCATGGCTTCGGCCACCGGCACGGCGCGAATGCCCACGCACGGATCGTGGCGGCCCTTGGTGGCCAGGGTGGTTTCTTCCAGCGATTTGGTCAGGGTGCGCCGCTCGATGCGGATCGAGCTTGTCGGCTTGATCGCGACGCGGATCACCAGGTCCTGCCCCGTCGAAATGCCGCCCAGCACCCCGCCATTGAAGTTTGAGGTGAAGACCGGCTGGCCGTCGGGGCCGAGGCGCATTTCATCGGCGGCGTCCTCGCCGCGCAGGCCCGCCGCCGCCATGCCCGCGCCGATCTCCACGCCCTTGGCGGCGTTGATCG
>JAIUMW010000114.1 GCA_022565365.1 Oceanicaulis sp. | reverse complement strand
CCGCGCGCCGGTGGCCGATCCGCAAAGCCGCGAGCACTATCATGAATGGCCGTGGGGCCGGACGAACCATTACTGGTTTGACCTGAACCGCCAGTGGCTGCCGGTCATGCAGCCCGAAGCGCGGCTGCTGGTGCGCGTGACCCATGAATGGCTGCCCAATATCGCCGCCGACATGCACGAGATGGGTCCCAACACGACCTATTTCTTCTCGCCCGGGCCCCTGGACGGCCTGCACCCGCTGCTGAGCCAGGACTCCCTGCAGCTGAATTTGCGCATGAACACTTTGCTGCGCGACCAGCTCGACGGTGAAGGCCAGCTCTATGTCAGCGAGGAATTGTTCGACGATTTCTATCTCGGCTACGGGTCCAGCTATCCCGGCCTGATCGGCTCGGTGCCGTATCTGTTCGAGCAGAGCTCCACGCGCGGCATTTTGATGGACACCGATTTCGGCGTGCAGCGCTATGACGACAAGGTGGGACAGCAGGCGCGCGCCCTGCTCGCCCTGGTGCGGGCGGGTCAGCATCACCGCGCCGATCTGCACGCCCATATGCGCCAGTTCTTCAATGAAAGCCGCCGGCGCGCCCAGGCCGATCCCGTCAGCGCCTGGGTGTTCACCTCCCATGACCGCGCGCGGATGGCGGACTTCTTCGAGGTGCTGGACACCCACGGGATTGAAGTGCGCGAACTGTCCCAGACCCTGCGCCAGGACGGGCGCGTCTATCGTCCGGGCGAAGCCTTCATCGTACCGGTGCGTCAGGATCAGTACCGCATCGTGCAGGGCTTGTTCGAAACCCGGATCGTCGATGACAAGACCGAATTCTATGACGTCTCGGGCTGGACCCAGCCGTTGGCCTGGGGGCTGGAGTATTCGGCCGTGCGCACCGGACTGTTCGCCCCGAACCTGACCGGCGAACGCATCTCCTCAATCGAGCGCGCCGCGCCTGAGCCGGCCCGCGCGCGCGGCGCCTATGTGATGAGCTGGGACAGCTATTACGCTCCGCGCGCCCTGTACCGTCTTCAGGCGGCGGGCGTGCGCGCCCGGATGGTCCCCGATCCCATCACCGTCATTACCGATAATGGCGAGGTCGAGGTGGCGCGCGGCGCCGTAGTCGTGCCGGTCACGCGCCAGCCGATCGACGCCGACGCCCTGCATGCCCTGATGGTGCGGGCGGCGCGCGAGGACTCCGTCGCCATCCACGCTGCGCGTTCATCGCACACGCCGCGCGGATCGGATCTGGGCGGGTTCGCCTTGTCCGCGCTGACCAAACCCGGCGTGCTGCTGGTCACCGGGCGCGGCGTGAATGTGAATGATGCGGGCGAGCTGTGGCACCTGATGGATGCCGAGATGCACATCCCGGTCTCGCAGATTGATGTCAGCGAGCTCTCGCGCGCCGATCTCAGCCGATACAACCGCATCGTCCTGCCCCACGGCAACTACTCTGCCCTCACCGGCGCAGGCCGCGACCGGCTCAATGACTGGGTCCGGGCTGGCGGCGTGCTGATCGCCACGCGCGGCGCGGCGCGCTGGGTGGTGGAAAACGAAATGTCCGCCGCCACCTATGCCGAGCGTGACCCTGCGGGTGCGTCGCCGGAGCCGCGCGCCTACGACACGCTGAGCGTCTGGGACGCCGAGGAGCGCGTCGCCGGGGCGATTTTCGGCGCCGAAGTCGACCTGACCCATCCGCTGGCCTTTGGTTTGCGCGAGCCGCGCCTGGCGCTGCAGCGCATTGGCGAGGACGGTTTCGCCATGGGCGACAACCCGTTCGCTCTGCCCCTGCGCTATGCCGGGCCGGCCCCGCTGCTGGGTGGCTACGCTTCCCAGGCCAACCGCGATGCGCAGGCCGGGCTGGGCGCGGTGCACGCGGAACGGCGCGGATCGGGTGCGGTGATCCTGTTCAATGACAACCCGGCTTTCCGCGCCTATTTCCGGGGCAGTTCGCGGGTGTTCATGAATGCGGTCCAGTTCGGAGACAGCTTCCGCAACCCCAGCCGCCGCATCGAGTAAGCCCGCGCCCGATCGCCCGCTCCCATGGCGCCATGGCCACAGCCGCCCGCGCACGTACGCGGCGCGCGGGCGGACACATTGACTCACAATGGCCAAAGCGTATGTTGCGCCGCACGAAATAAGCGCCCCGAAGCGGCGCTGTGAACTGCCGCCGGATGTCGGCTGGCCAGAGAAAGCGACCCCAGAGGCGTATGACCTTCGAAGAACTCGGGCTGAGCCCCAAGCTGCTGTCGGCTATCGCCGACGCCGGATACACCACGCCGACCCCGATCCAGGCCGGCGCCATTCCTTTTGCCCTGCAGGGGCGTGACGTGCTGGGCATCGCCCAGACCGGCACAGGCAAGACCGCCTCTTTCACCCTGCCCTTGATCGAGCGCCTGGCGCGCGGACGGGCCCGGGCGCGCATGCCGCGCTCGCTGATCCTGTGTCCGACGCGCGAGCTCGCTGACCAGGTCGCGGAGAACGTCAAGACCTACGCCAAGAACCACAAACTCACGATGGCGCTGCTGATCGGGGGCGTCGCCTTCGGCCCGCAAAAAGACATTCTGGACCGTGGCGCGGACATTGTGATCGCAACACCCGGCCGCATGCTCGACCATGTGGAGCGCGGCGGGCTGCTGCTGATGGGCGTGGAAATCCTTGTGATCGACGAGGCCGACCGCATGCTCGACATGGGGTTCATCCCCGATATCGAGCGCATCGTGGCCATGCTGCCGGGCCGGCGCCAGACGCTGTTCTTCTCGGCCACCATGCCCAACGAGATCCAGCGCCTCGTGGCCTCCTTCCTGAACAATCCCGAGCGGGTCGAAGTGTCCCGCCCGGCCCACGCCGCCGACACCATCAAGCAATACGTGGTGCGCGTCGCCGACGATCAGCCCAAGACCAAGCGCGAGGCCCTGCGCAAGGCGATCGACCGGGACGGCGTGAAGAACGGCATCATCTTCTGCAACCGCAAGCGCGATGTGGACACAGTGGCCCGCTCGCTCCAGCGCCACGGCCTCTCGGCGGCGCCGATCCATGGCGATCTCGACCAGTCCCTGCGCACCAAGACGCTGGCCCAGTTCAAATCGGGCGAACTGCGCCTGCTGGTCGCCTCGGACGTGGCCGCGCGCGGCCTCGACATTCCGGCGGTGAGCCATGTGTTCAACATGGACATCCCGCGCAACGCAGATGATTACGTGCACCGTATCGGCCGTACGGGCCGCGCGGGCCTCAGCGGCGAATCCATCACCATCGTGACGCCGGCGGACCGCAAGGCGCTGGCTGCAGTGACCCAGCTGGTCGGACGCGAGCCGGACACGTTGATGCTGGACGACACGGATACGCCGGTGCGCACGTCCGTCCCGGCTCAGCCAGAGGCGGAGACGTCCGCAGACACATCATCGGACGCGCCGGCTGAACGCCCTGCAGCGCAAGCTGAATCGTCCGAAGGTGAAGGCCGCTCCTCGCGCCGCCGCCGTGGCGGGCGCCGTTCGGGCGGTGAACGCGGCGGGCGTGGCCGCTCCGGCGGCGACAACGCCGGAGCCGATCGTTCAGACAATGACGGCAGCCATGACCGTGGCGGTGAACGCAGCAGCGAACCGCGCCCGGCTCCGGCCCATGCGGCCGCCGAACGCCCCGCCACAGCACCCGAAACCGTACGCCCTGACAGCGCCCCGCGTCCGACCAGGCAGGACCGCGCGTCGCGTCACAACAATGATGCGGACGACGCGCCGGTCGGCTTCGGCGATCATGTGCCTGACTTTCTTTTGCGCAAAGCGGTCTGAAACCGGGCCGCGTTTACCCGATATTTCCTTTCCCGCGCCTAGTCTCCTGTCAAGCAGGTTGCAGAAAGCGGCCAGGCAAACAGTTCGGGGGACGCGGCGTGAGCGGCAGGCTACAAACATCCGAGGGCATCGAGATTGCGCGCAAGGCGCTGGATCTCATGGCGGAAAAGTGCGTCGCGCCGACGCCTCAGAACTACGCGCTCTTCACTCATTTCACCGCTGATTCGAACGCGGAAATGTGCGCCGAGATGCGCGGCGCACTCGACGCGGGCGGGCCGCTTGAGCCCGCCTTTCTGGAAGATCTCTATGATCGCCATTTCACCTTCAAGCGCATCCAGGATGCTGTGCTGGAAGTGGGCGGCGCCATGAGCCGGGAGCTAGGCGCTGTGGTCAAATCTCTGGAAGACGCCGAGCGCGATACGGCCGCCTATGGCCAGGTGCTGGCCGGCGCCTCGGGCGAGCTGGGAACGACGACGGACTCGGCCTCCATGAAGCGCATGATTGAGGGCCTGGTCTCCGCCACCGCCCGCATGCAGCGGCGCTCGCGCGATCTGGAAAAGCGCCTGATGGAGACCCATCAGGAAGTGAACCTGCTCAAGACCAATCTTGAAAAAGTGCGCGAGGAATCGATGACCGACGCCCTCACCGGCGTCGCCAACCGCAAGCGCTTTGACGAATCCATGCGCGCCGCGCGGCGCGAGGCGGACATGAAGAGCACGCCCATGACCCTGATCATGTGCGATATCGACCATTTCAAGCGCTTCAACGACACCTGGGGCCACCAGACCGGCGACCAGATCATCCGCTTTGTGGCCGCGTGCCTGGCGCGCTTTTCCAAGGATTACCACCTGGTGGCGCGCTATGGCGGCGAAGAGTTCGCCATCGTCATGCCGCGCACCGGCATGGACGAGGCGCGCACCCTGGCCGAGAAGGTCCGCGCCACGGTGGAGAGCAAGCGCCTGCTGCGCAAATCCACCAATGAGGATCTGGGCAATATCACCATCTCGCTGGGCGTCTCGCAGTACCGCGAGGGCGAATCCATCGAGGCCCTGATCGAGCGCTGTGACACCAATCTCTACAAGACCAAGCAGACCGGCCGCAATCGCTGGACGGGCGACGGTGACGCAGCCGAAGGCGCCGTCGCGGCCTGATTGGTTCAGCCGGTGCTGCAGCTGGCCTGCTAAAGGGCGTCTCAGGCCCCCGCAGGCGGCGCGGTCTGGATGAAGCTGTCGCGGGCGTCCCAGCGGGCGGCGAATTCAACGAGCTCAGGGTGCCGGTCGCGCCAGCCATAGTCGGCATAGCGCAAATCCATGTATCCCAGCGCCGCGGCCACAGCGAGCGCGCCAAGGTCCACAGACCGTTCAAACTGGGCGCGCTCCTCGGTGAGCGCCGCCATTGTGCGGGCGATGGCGCGCTCCCAGCGTTCGGACCAGAACGGGTATTGCAGGGCGGCGTCGCGGCCCGTCTCGATGCGCCGGCCCATGATCAGATCGACCAGCCCGTCGGCCAGCGCCTGCTGACGCAGCACGGAGAACCGGCTGGCGCCGCGCGCCGGTATCCAGTTTTCTTCGGTCAGGCTGTCGATGAACTCGCAGATTAGCGGGGAATCCATCAGCGCCGAGCCGCGCTCGCGCTCCAGCACCGGCACCTTGCCCAGCGGGTTCAGCGCCAGCAGGTCGGACGGGTCATCCAGCGGGGCGCAGTTGATCACCTCGATCCGGCTCTCAAGGCTCTTCTCGATGATCAGAGCCCGGCATTTGCGCGCATAAGGAGACGTCGGCGAGACATAGAGCTTCACGATTCACCCCCCTGATGACCAAGGGCGACACAAAGCCCTGTCAGGCCAAACACTTCAAGCTCGTCCTGCAGAGGGTCAGCTGGCGGCGCTGGCGGCGGTCAGGGTGACGCTCTCGCCGCAGCCGCAAGCGTCGGTCTGGTTGGGATTGCGGAACACGAATTTGGCGTGGAGCGGCGTGATCTCGTAGTCGAGCTGGCAGCCGAGCAGGAACAGGAGCGAGCTGGAATCCACCACGATCTCCACGCCCTTGTCCTCAACCCGCTCATCCAGCGGGGCGGGCTCGGAGACATAGTCCATCACGTATTCCATGCCCGCGCAGCCGCCATTCTTCCCGCCGACGCGCAAGAATCCCTTGCCCTGGCGCGCCATCAGCGATTTGACGCGCTCGGCGGCGGCGTCAGACAGGGTTACGGCCTTGGGGCGGGGGCGGGTCATGGGTCGGTCTCCGGTCACAGCATGTTCAGCGTCAGGCGCGCTTCATCGGACATCCGCGCCGGCGTCCAGGCCGGATCGAAGGTCAGGCTGACATCGGCGCGCGACACGCCGTCCACGCGCTCGCACGCATCTTTCACCCAGCCGGGCATCTCGCCCGCCACAGGGCAGCCGGGCGCGGTCAGGGTCATCTCCACCTTCAGCACGCCGTCGGCCTCCAGATCGCCCTGATAGATCAGGCCGAGCTCGTAGATGTCGGAGGGAATCTCCGGATCATGCACCGATTTGAGCGCGGCGATCACATCATCGGTGATGCGCGCAATCTCCTCGGGCGGCAGATCGGAATCCGTCGCGCTGGTGCGCGCCTGGGCGGGCGCAGCCTCGTCCGGCCCGGCCGCAGGGGCCGGAGCATTGAGATCGATGATGTCGCGTGGGGCCGAAGCGCCGGTATCCATGGTCATGATCCCTAGATGAGGAATGTGATCGATTTGCGCAATGCCTCGAGGAAGGCGTCGGCCTCTTCAGCGGTGTTGTACGCAGCAAAGCTGGCGCGCACCGTGCCGCTGACGCCATAGCGCTGCATCAGCGGATGGGCGCAGTGATGGCCCGCGCGCACCGCCACGCCGTACTTGTCCATGATCTGCGCCAGATCATGGGGGTGAGCGCCCTCAATGGTGAAGGAGGCGATGGCGCCCTTGTCCTGGGCCCGCCCGAACAGGCGCAGGCCCTTGATCTCGCTTAAGCCCGCCTCGACCCGGTCCAAAAGCGCGCGCTCATGGGCCATCACCCCGGCCCGGTCCAGCGCCTGCACCCAGTCAATGGCGGCGCCAAGCCCGATGACTTCGGCGATCACCGGCGTGCCGGCTTCAAACTTGTGCGGCGGATCGGCATAGACCACGCCGGTCTCGCTGACTTCGGCGATCATCTCGCCCCCGCCCTGCCAGGGCGCCATGCGCTCCAGCCAGTCCCCGGCGGCGTAGAGCGCGCCCACCCCGTTGGGGCCGTACAGCTTGTGGCCGGTGAAAGCATAAAAATCACAGCCGATTTCGCGCATATCCAGCGGCAAATGGACCGCCGCCTGCGTGCCGTCAAACAGGATCGGAACGCCATGGGCGTGAGCGATCTGCGTCAGGCGCCGGGCCGGGTTCACTGTGCCCAGCACGTTGGACATGTGCACCAGGCTGACAAAGCGCGTGCGCGGCGTGAACAGCGCCTCATAGGCGTCCAGGTCCAGCGCGCCGTCTTCGGTCACCGGAACCCATTTGATCACCACGCCCTTGCGCTCGCGCAGGAAGTGCCAGGGCACGATGTTGGAGTGGTGCTCCATCTGGGACAGGATGATTTCATCACCCTCGACCAGCGTCTCGCCGATGGAGGCGGCGACCAGATTGATGGCCTCGGTCGCACCCTTGGTGAAGACAATCTCCTGGGGCCGCGCCGCGCCCAGGAAGCGCGCCACTTTGGCGCGCGACGCCTCGAAGGCCTCTGTCGCCTCATTGGCCAGGGTATGCAGGCCCCGGTGCACATTGGCGTAGGAATGACGCCAGACATCGGCCACCGCCTCGATCACCGCTTCGGGCTTTTGCGCCGAGGCGGCATTGTCGAGATAAACCAGCGGCTTGCCGTTGATCTCGCGCTTGAGGATCGGGAACTCGGCCCGCAGCGCATAGGGGTCGAACAATGTTTCAATGCGGGCGGGCGCCGTCATGACACCGTCTCCAGCGCCGCTTGCAGCTTGGCCATCAGCGTCTCGCGCACCGTCTCGGCGCTCAGCCGCTCCAGCGGCTCGGCCAGGAAGCTCTGGGTCAGCAGCGCCCGGGCGCGCGCTTCGGTGAGGCCGCGCTGGCGCATATAGAACAGCGCTGCGGCATCCATGGCGCCCAGCGCATTGCCGTGGGCGCACACCACATCGTCGGCGTAAATCTCCAGCTCCGGCTTGGCGTCGATCTCGCTGCGACCGTCCAGAAGCAGGCCGCGATGGTTCATCTTTGCATCGGTCTTCTGCGCCGCGCGCTCCACATGGATCTTGCCCTGGAACACGCCCCGCCCGCCATGGGCGGCCGCGCCCTTGAACAATTCGCGCGTGGTCCCGCCGGGACCGGAATGGCGCACAATGCCCGTCTGATCGAGATGTAGCCCCTCGCCCACCAGATAGGCGCCATTCATCTCCAGCGTGGCGCCCTGCCCGCCATGGCTGATGTGGGTTTCAAGCCGGGCGAGTTTCGCGCCAAAGCCCAGCGTGGTCTGGGCGGCGTGGGCGCGCTGGGACAGATCCATCGTGGTGGTGACCACGATCACGGCGTCCGGCGACGCATCCTGCTCGATGATGCGCGTCAGGTGCGCCCGCGGCGAGATGGCGTAGTGGATATAGAGATTGAGCACAGCGCCCGGCGCCGCGGAATAGCGCTCACGCACCACCGCATTCACGCCGTCGCGCGCGCGCACCACGATGGTGCGATGTCCGGCGCCCGACGCCACCGAGGCGTCCAGGGTCAGCGTCTCGCCATTATGCAGGTCAAACACTTCGGCCTGACCGCCCAGCGCTGCGGCCAGGCGCGCCATGATCTGGTCGGGCGCATCCATCAGGGGTCGGCGCGCATCGGGCGCGCGCGACGCGTCAAGGACCAGCTCGCCCGCATCCGCCGGCAGGCGCGCCAGCGCCGTGCGCAGATCGCTCCATTTCCAGTCCTCCACCCGCCGGTGCGGCAGGCCGCGTCCCTCAAGCTCGGCGCGCAGATCGCCCTGCGGCAGCTGCTCGGCCAACGCCGCTTCAAAGGCGGAGAGTTTCACAGGGAGGGTCATCAGGCGGCGGCTCCGGCGTATTTCTCATAGCCCTCGGCTTCCAGCGCGACGGCCAGCTCCGCCCCGCCCGTCTCCACGATCCGGCCGGCGGCCATCACATGGACCACGTCGGGTTTGAGGTATTCCAGCAGGCGCTGATAGTGGGTGATCACCAGCATGCCCCGGTCCGGGCTGCGCAGGGCGTTGACGCCCTCGGCCACAACTTTGAGCGCATCGATATCGAGCCCGGAGTCTGTTTCGTCCAGGATCAGGAATTTGGGCGCCAGCATCAGCGCCTGGAAAATCTCCATGCGCTTCTTCTCGCCGCCGGAAAAACCCACATTCACAGGGCGCTTGAGCATATCGTTGGAAATGCCCAGTTTTGCAGCGTTTTCGCGCGCCAACTTGATGAAGTCCGGCGCCTTGATCTCATCCTCGCCGCGCGCGCGCCGCTGGGCGTTGG